>JACQVE010000283.1 GCA_016209965.1 Gemmatimonadota bacterium
CGTGGAAGACGGGGAAGTAATCGGCCGGCGTGTAGAAGCCTGTGTGGTCGCCGAACGGCCCCTCGAGCTGCATGGGCTCGGCGGGGTCGACGTACCCCTCGAGCACGATCTCAGCCTCGGCCGGGATGCGCAGGTCGCAGGTCAGCGCCCGCGCAGTCGAAAGCGGCTCGCGGCGCAGGAACCCGCTGAACAGGTACTCGTCGATCCCGGGGGGCAGGGGCGCGGTGGGCGTGTACATGGTGGTCGGATCGGCGCCCAGCGCCACGACCACGGCCATAGGAGACACCCCCGCCGCCCGGTGCTTGCGGTAGTGCGCGGCCCCGCCCTTGTGCCGCTGCCAGTGCATCATCGTGGTGCGAGGCCCGGTCACCTGCATGCGGTAGCACCCCACGTTCTGCACGCCGGTCTCGGGGTCGCGGCTGATGACCATGGGCAGGGTGATGAACGGCCCCGCGTCCCCGGGCCAGCAGGTCAGGACGGGGAGTCGGCGGACATCGACCGCGTCGCCCTCGAGGACCACTGCCTGGCACGGGGCCTTGCCGCGGTGCGCTCTGGGCGGCACGCGCGCCAGCTCCGCGAACCTGGGCAGCATCTGCACCTTGGCCCAGAGCCCTTCGGGGACTTCCGGCTGGAGCAGCCGCGCGATGCGCTCGCCGTGCTCGCTAACGTCGCTGACGCCCAGAGCCATGGCCATGCGCTTCCAGGAGCCGAACAGGTTGATAGCCGCCGGCATCTCGCTGCGGCTGCCGTCGTCCAGCAGGGGGTGCTCGAAGAGCAGCGCCTTGCCGCCGCCCGGCTGCTTCATGACGCGGTCCGCGATCTCCGCGATTTCGAGGCGCGCGGCGACTGGCTCGGTGATGCGCACCAGCTCGCCCTGCCGGTCCAGGTCGTCGAGGAAGGCGCGGAGGTTCTTGGCAGCCATGGCGGCTACCGCCAGCGGAAGACGGCGAGCGCCGCAGCAAACGAGCCCACGCCCCAGGCCAGCACGATGCCCAGCGAGGCTGCGGTCGCCACCAGGGCGGCGCCCTCAACCATCACGGCGCGCAGCGCGTCCACCAGCGCGGTCAGCGGCAGGGCGCGGATGAAGGGCTGCATGGCGGCCGGGAAATGGTCGGAGGAGAAGAACACTCCCGACAGCACCCACATCGGCACAGCCACCAGGTTCATCAGCCCCTGCACGGCTTCAATGCTGCGCGCGCGGCTGGCCACCAGCACGCCCAGCCCGGTGAACGCAAACGCGCCCAGCGTCGAGATCAGCAGCACCCCGGCCAGGGAACCCCTCACACTGACATCGAAGACCAGGCGGGCGAAGAGCAGGATCGCGGCCAGCTCGCCGGCCAGGAAGACGAGGCGTGACAGCATGAAGGAGAGCAGGAAATCCGCCCGGCGCATGGGCGTGGCGGCGAGGCGCTTGAGCAGCTTCCCCGTGCGCATACGGACCAGGGCGAAGCCCACCCCCCAAAGCCCGGTGCCCAGCAAGTTGAGCCCGATCAGCCCGGGGATCAGGAAGTCGATGTAGCGGCTCCCCTTCTCCGTGACCCTCAGGTCCATCACCGGCCGCGCATCGCTCCGGCCGGCCGCGCGCTGCAGCGCGTCGTCCACGGCCAGCCGGGCAAGGCGGCTTTCCGGCCTGGTGGGGTCGTAGTGATAGGTGACCCCCTCCGCCGCGGGCACAACCAGTAAGGCAATTTCTCCGCGGCGCAACGCCTCCCGGGCACCCGCGGGCTCGACCATCCGCGTGGCAAAGCCGTCGGCAGATGCCAGCGCCGCCGCAACCTGTGCGGACCCCGGGCCCGCCTCGATGCCCACGTGGATCCGTTCCGGGCCGCGGTTGCGGAACGCGATGCCCAGCGCGACCGCCAGCAGGATGGGGAAGAAGAACGTCCAGAATACGGCTTCCGGCTCGCGCCCGAACTCGCGCAGCCTGACCAGCGTGAGCTGCACCAGCGGCAGCGTGTCCAGCCTGCTACTCATCGCGCAGCGGCCGGCCCGTCAGGGTCACAAACACGTCTTCCAGCGAGGCGTGGTGCGTGCTAAGGCTGGACAGCGCCGCGCCCCGACGCTCGAGCGCCTCGAGCAGCGCCGGCACTGCAGTGTGGACCTCCCGCACGGTGAGCGAGACACGGCTCGCCAGCGTGCGGACTCCCGTGACACCCGGCAGCCGCTGGAGCTCGCTTGCGTCGGGGGACGCAGCGCCGTTGGCCAGCGTGAAATCGACCACGTGCTCGGCGCCCAGCGAGGCCACGAGCTCGGCGGGCGCGCCCAGCGCCAGGATGCGGCCGTGGTCCATGATCGCCACCCGGTCGCAAAGCCGTGCCGCCTCCTCCATGTAGTGCGTGGTCAGCAGCACGGTGCGTCCGGAGGCGCGATAGCCCTCGATCAGCTCCCAGAGCGCCCGGCGCGACTGCGGATCCAGACCGGTGGTGGGCTCGTCCAGAAAGAGCAGGTCAGGTTCGCCGACCAGCGCGCAGGCCACGGCCAGCCGCTGCTTCTGCCCGCCCGACAATCGGCCTACCCGGGCGCCGCGCTTGTCCGCGAGCTGCACAGCGTCGATCACCTCGCCGACCGACGGGCCGCGTCCATAAAAGCTCCGGAACAGCCGGATCGTTTCTTCTACGGTCAGCTTCTCCGGCAGCCGCGTCTCCTGCAACTGGATCCCCAGCCGCTGCCGCAGCTCCCGCGCCTCGCGATCCCAGCTCCGGCCCAGTACGCGGACCGACCCCTCGTCCGGCTCGAGCAGCCCCTCGAGCACCTCGATGGTGGTGGTCTTGCCCGCGCCGTTCGGACCCAACAGCCCGAAGCACTCGCCGGCCTGAACCTCGAGGTCCAGGCCGGCCACGGCGGTGACGTCGCCATAGCGCTTGACCAGGCCGCGGCACTCGAGCGCGGCGCCGCCCGGCGCCGCACCAGCGGAGGCCGCGCTGGCCAGAGAACTTCGCATCATCCCACTTATCCGACCGGCGCCATCGCCTCGCCGGCACTGCTCTGTGCCGCGGCCAGCACCCGCTCCGCCCGGCGCACGGCCTCGTGCAGCGGCGACTCGCCATGACGGGCGGCGTCATCCAGGATCTCGCCCAACGCGCTGCCGATCTGCAGCACGCGTGCCTCGACCTGTTCCCGGCTCCAGCCAAGCACCTCGAGCGCGCCATGCGCGATGGCGCCACCCGCATTGATCACAAAGTCCGGGGCGTAGAGGATGCCTCGCTCGTGCAGGCGCTCGGCATCGCCCGCGTCCTCTAGTTGGTTGTTGGCCGAGCCGGCGACCACCCGGCAGCGCAGGCGCGGAATGCTGCGCGCGTTCAGAATGCCGCCGATCGCGCAGGGCGCGAACACGTCGCAGGGCGTGTCGTACGCCACTTCCGGCGCCACCACCTCCGCGCCCAGCTCGCGAGCCAGCCCCGCGGCGCGGTCCGGCAACGCATCGGAGAGGAGCAGCCTGACGCCGGCCTCTGCCAGCCGCCGGGCGAGTGGCGCACCCACGTCGCCCACTCCCTGTACCAGCACGCTGTGGCCCTCGAGGCCCGCCGTGCCGAAGGCGCGATCGCATGCCGCGCCGAGTCCCGCGAAGACGCCCAGTGCGGTCCACGGCCCCGGGTCGCCGGCGCCACCTTCCTCGGGGTAGCGGCCGAACACCCGGCTGGTCCGGCGCCCCACAATGCCCATGTCGGCCGGCGTGGTGCCCAGGTCCACGCCCGTGCCGTACGCGCCGCCCAGCGATTCCACCATCTCGCCGAAGCGCAGCAGCAGTCCTTCCCGCTCTTCCTGCCCGAGCGGCCCGGGGATGGCGAGCACCGCCTTGCCACCGCCGAAGGGAAAGTTGATGGCCGCCCATTTCAGGGTCATGCCCTGGGCCAGGCGCAGCGCGTCGCGCAGCGCTTCGGAGGGGCTGCCGTACACCTTCATCCGGCAGCCGCCCATGGCCATCCCCAGGCTGCGGTCATGAAGGGCAATGAAGATCCAGGCACCGGAAGGACGGTCGTAGCGGACCACGACGCTTTCGCCGTCCCACGCGCGAATCAGCTCTTCCATACGCCTTTCCCGGGTTGAGCGCGGTTACTGACCCCGCGAAGATGCCGTCCGGTAGCCGGTTTGGCAACCGGATGTTATGGTCTCCGGGTTGCGCTGCCGCACTCTCGATCCCCGAAAAAGCGCATGAGCCAGCACGCACGGGCAGGCAGCGCCGCTGCCGGCGCCACGCTCCCCGGATACCTCTTCGCCCTGGGCGCGGGCGCGCTATGGGGCACAACGGGAGCGCTGAGCACCGCGCTCCAGCGCATCGGCGCAGAGCTGACGGCGGTGGGCTTCTGGCGTATCCTGTTGGCGACGCTTGGCTTCCTGATTTACGGGGTGCTGCGTCGCGAGCTGTTCCATATCGACCGCCGCGGGTTGCTGCTGGTGGGGCTCGGCGGCGGCGTCCTGGTCGCGCTCTTCGAGGTCGCCTATCAGTTCGCCATTGCCGGCGCGGGCGTGGCCGGCGCGGCCACGCTGCTCTACACCGCGCCCATCATGGTGGCGCTCCTGGCGCGGCCACTGCTGGGTGAGGCGCTGACACCCACCCGCGTGGGACTGGCCCTTGTGGTCATGGTGGGCGTGGCGCTCACCGTGGGGGGGTACGCCGGGGGGGAGAACGGTGCGGGCGACGCCGCGGGCACGTCCCGCGCCGTCGGCGTCCTGGGCGGGCTGCTGGCCGCCGCCAGCTACGCCGGCACTACGCTGCTCGCCCGTTTCGCCGTGCCCCGCTACGGGGCGGCCAGGGTGCTGTTCCTGGAGCTCGCCGGGGGGACCGCCATGCTGGCGCTCTTCCTCCCGCTAGCGGGGCACGCGCCCGCGCCCGCGACTTCCACGGCCGGCTGGATCTACATTGTGGGGCTGGGCATCGGCTCCGTACTCCTGGCCAACTTCTGCTTCTTCGCCGCGGTCCGCCGCATCGACGCCGCGCCCACCGCGGTTGCCGCCAGCATCGAGCCCGTGGTCAGCGCACTGCTGGCGCTGGCCTTCCTCAGCCAGCGGCTCACGCTCACCGGCTGGCTGGGGCTGCTCATGGTCGTCGGGGGCGTGGCTGCCGGCTACTGGCGCGAGGCCGCACAGCCACCAGGCGCGGCGGCGGCGGAGCGGGAGCAGGAGCTGGCGGCCGCGCGCTAAGACACACCTTCGGTGCCTACCCACGGAATTTCACTGCCGGGGAGAGAGAGGGCGGACAGCGTGCCCGTCAAGCCGGGTAACCCACTGCCCTTTAAGCGTGCGGGACGACGCTCTGGCGGCACCCGTGTTTGCCTCTCCCCCGCTGGAATCCGTACGTCGGGTTTTCCCCAGCACGGCTTCAAAGCGGACATGGCCGAGTTCGACGAGATCGTCGGACGCGCTCGCAGAGCCGCGAAGCGAGCGGGGCTCAGGAAGGCGGACGTCAAAAAGGCGATCAAGGCAGTGCGAGACCGCGCGTGAGAGTCGTACTCGACCCGAACGTCGTGGTCTCCGGCTTCTTCTTCGGCGGAGTCCCGGGAACAATTCTGGAAGCCTGGCACCGTGGACGAGTGGACCTCGTTTTGTCGGCTTCGTCCCAGCCCTAGCGCTTCTCCCCGACGTGAATGGTCGCGATCCCGCCCGTCAGCTTTTCCCAGCGCACGCGCTCCAGTCCCGCGCCCTCCATCCGCCGGGCGAGAGGCTCGGCCGCCGGGAACTCGAGCACGGAGGCGGGGAGGTAGCTGTAGGCGCTCTGGTGGCCTGAGGCCAGCCGGCCGATCCAGGGGAGCAGTCGCCGGAAGTAGAAGAGGTAGAGGCGGCGGAACAGCCGGCCGGTCGGGATCCCGAACTCGAGCACGACCAGCCGGCCGCCCGGCCGGAGCACCCGGACCAGCTCGCGCAGCCCCGCATCCAGATCCGCCAGGTTGCGCACGCCGAAGCCGACAATGCCTGCGTCAAGGCGTCCATCCGGGAAGGGCAGCCGCAAGGTGTCCGCACAGGCCAAGCGGATCATTCCGCCAGAGAGCTTCCGCCTTCCGCACTGGAGCATGTGGAGAGAGAAGTCAGCGGCAACGACCCTTGCGCATGTGCCGGCCTGCCGCACCAGCTCGACTGCCAGGTCCAGCGTACCAGCGCAGGCGTCGAGGTAGAGCCCCGAAGTACCCGATCCCCCTCTGGTGGGGCCACCCCGCCCCCCATCCAGCAGCCGGGCCACGGCCCGCCGGCGCCAACGCCGGTCAAAATTCAGGCTCAGCAGGTGGTTGAGCAGGTCGTACCGTGGCGCGATGGCATTGAACAGTCGGCGCACGGCGGCGGCCTTCTCGGCGGGCGGCGGCAGAATGCCGGGATCAAGGTTGGCTCGCGGCATCGCGCCAGCGTCTCTTGTTGCGTACAATGGGGCACCAGCAGCGCAGGCGGGCCGAAGCTAGCCGCGCTCCGGCCGCCGGGCAACTCCAAGGTGAAACCCGAACCGCACGGCGCCGTAAGGAAAACCACATCGCGGGGCGGGGCGCAGCACGCCCATCCGCCCTGACGAGGGCCCCCGGGGTCCACGCACGGGCGCGTGGCCAGCCGCCCCGGGCGCGGGCACGCGGACGTGTGGAGTACAAAACTCTTTCCGATCAGGATGTAGTCGCCCGCGCCCGCACGGGGCAGGAAGCGGCATTTCGCGAATTGATCGGCCGCTACGAGCGGCCCGTCTTCTCCCTCATCTACCGGCTGGTCCGGAATCGCGAGCAGGCCGAAGACCTGGCCCAGGACACCTTCATCAAGGTGCTGAATGCGCTGGAGCGCTACGACCCGTCCTACAAGTTCAGCTCCTGGATCTTCAAGATCGCCCACAACACGGCCATCGATCATCTGCGGCGCAAGGAAGTGGACACCCTTTCGCTGGAAGGCTCGCCCCATGCGGAGACGGCGGAGGCACTGGATGCCAGCACGCTCACGGCGGTGGCGGCGGGCCCCACGCCCGAGGAGCACGCGGCCAGTCAGGAGTTGGGCGCCGAGATCGAGCGGGCCATCGCGCGGCTGCGGCCCGAGTACCGTACGGCGATCGTGCTCTGGCACGTCGAGGGCCGGCCGTACGAGGAGATTGCGCAGATCATGGACGTGCCCCTGGGCACGGTGAAGACCTACATCCACCGGGCTCGTAACGAGTTACGCAAGCGGCTCGGTCACCTCTATGGCTGAAACCCGAGCGGGTGAGCGTGCGTAAGGAAGGTTGGACCCGAGCGCGGAGTGCACAGCTTGACTGAGCGAAAGCACCTGAGCCCCAAGCGGATGCAGGCCTACGCCGAGGGGGCGCTCTCGCCTGCGGAGCGCGGGCTCTTCGAGTCGCATCTCGAGGCGTGCGCGCGCTGCAGCGCGGCGACAGTGCAGTGGCAGGCGCTGTTCCTGGCGCTGGCAGCGCTGCCGCGACTCGCGCCCGCGCCGGGATTCGCCGATCGCGTGCTGGCGCAGGTCCATGCCCGCGTACCGCTGGTCGATCGGCTGCTCGACTGGCTGGACCGCCTCGTGCCCCGGACCACCGGCGGCTGGGCCGTGGCCACGGCGTTCCTGGCGCTTCCGGTGCTGCTGGTGGGCGGTGTTGTCGCCTGGATCCTGGCCACGCCCTGGCTCACCTTCGAGGGGCTCTGGCTGTTCCTGCGCGGCCGGGCTAGCACCGCCTTGCTTGCGCTTGCCGAGCGCGCGGGTGACATGTTCCTGGGCAGCCAACCGACGTTGTGGGTGGCCAACGGGATTCGGGCCGTTGCCGCCACCGGCGCACTGGACAAGGTCGGGCTGGTCATCGCCGCATTGGCGACCGTCACCCTGATCTCCATCTGGGTCCTGTACCACAACCTGTTCCGCTCGCCTACGCGGGGTAGCACGTATGGCACCTACTGCTTCTAAGCGTACTGCCGCGCACCGGCTGGTGACGCTGGCGCTGGCGCTGGCCGCGGCGCCCGCAACCCTGGCCGCACAGGAAGCCGCGTCTCAGGCGAGACGGCCGGCGGGTATCCTCTCGAGTCAGATCGAGACTTCCCGGGACGCCGCCGAGCTGACACTCGAGCTGCAGGGCGGCCGCCAGCTCGAGATCGCGGTGCGCGACGGCCGGGGGCTGGTCAACGGGCGAGACATCGGCTTCGTCCCCCGGGGCGGCGCACTGGACCGGTCGTGGCGCGAGCTGTTGAACCGCGCCATGGTCACGCCCAGCACGGAGCTGCCGCAGCTTCTCGCCGCCTGGGATCCACCGGCGGGCGAAGGGCCCGGCGGGCGCTTCGATGCCGCGATCGAGGCCGCCGTCGGCACTCGGACCGTCGCAGCCGGGGAGCTCTCGCAGGTCCCCTCCTCCGATACGCTCACTCGCCTGCAGCAACGGATCGAGGAGCTGGAGCGCAGGCTCGGCGGCGACGAGGAGGAACCGGACATCGAGGCGGATGCGGACGAGTTCTTCGGCATTGATCGGGCGCAGATCCAGCGCGAGATCCGGCAGGAGCTGGAGAAGGAGTTCCGCGAGCGCCGGCAAAGCTGGTGGCAGAACCCCTTCCGCCACATTGCCCGCGGCGTGGCCGGCATCCTCTCCCTGCTCATGATCTACGCCGTCCTGGTCGGCCTCGGCTTTGCCGCCGTCTTCTTCGGCGGACGGCAGCTCGAAGCCGTTGCCGACACCGCGCGCCAGGCGACGCTCCGCTCCTGGCTCGTCGGCCTGGCCGGCTCCTTCCTCGTGCTGCCCGTGTTCATCCTGGGCACGGTGGCACTGGCCATCTCGATTGTGGGCATTCCGGCACTGCTGGTATGGGTGCCGCTGTTCCCCGTGGCGTTTATTCTGGCCTGCGCCTTCGGCTACCTCGGCGTCGCCCACGCCACAGGCGAGGCGCTGGCGGAGCGGCGGTTCCACGGCGGCGACTGGTTCAAGCGCGCCAACTCCTACTACTACATGCTCACGGGCCTCGCTCTTCTCCTGGCTCTGTTCCTGGGCAGCCATGTCGTGGAAATGGCGGGGCCGTGGCTCGGCTTTGTGCATGGCACACTCATGTTCCTGGGGGTCGTCCTCACCTGGGCAGCCTTCACCATCGGCTTTGGCGCCGTCCTGCTCTCACGCGGCGGCACCCGGCCCCTGACCGAGGGCACCGCTGCCGGCGCGGGTGATGCCTTTGCGGGGGACACGAATGTATAGTGGTCGAATTCACCAATACGGTGGCTTTCGGCCGCCGATCCATCCCCGCAGGCTGTGTGGCCTGCTGCCCCTGGCGCTGGCGCCGCTCCTCAGTGCCAGTGTGCTCTGCGCGCAGGACGTGCGCACGGTAACGACCATGCGCCAGTTCGCGGGGCAGGAGCAGCTCGGGGTGGCTGTCGAGTATGGCGCTGGTCGGCTCAGGATCGAGCCCGGGGCGAAGGGCGCGCTCTATCGGGCAAGTTTGAGCTATGACGCGGACGTCTTCCAGCCCGTCACCGCCTATGCCGACGGCCGGCTGCGGCTCGGACTCAAGGGCCGGAACGGCGTCAAGATCCGCGGCCACAGGGCCTCCCGCCTGGATCTCGCGCTGGGTCCCGACGCGCCGCTCGATCTGGACCTGAAGTTCGGCGCCGTGGAAGCCAACATCGAGCTGGGCGGGTTGCGCGTGCGCCGGCTCGAGGTCTCGACGGGGGCCAGCGAGACGGTGCTGCGCTTCTCGCAGCCCAACCCGGAGCGCTGCCGGATCGTCGAGCTGGAGGCCGGCGCGGCCGCCTTCCGCGTGTTCGGGCTGGGCAACGCCAATGCGGAGCGGCTCACCTTCGATGGCGGCGTGGGCGACATCCTGCTGGACTTCACGGGCGAGTGGCGCGGGGACATGACGGCCGACATCGACATGGGCGTCGGCTCGCTTACGCTGAACGTGCCCCACGGCCTGGGGCTGCAAATCACCCGGGACACTTTCCTCACCTCCTTCGATCCGGAGGGTCTGGTCAAGCGCGGCAACAGCTATTATTCCCAGGATTGGAACGACGCCAAGCACCGGCTCACCATCCAGATCGACGCGGCCTTCGGCGCCATCGCGGTCCGGTGGGTCGGCTCGCTCAACTCGATCTGAGGGAGGTCGATATGATTGCCTCGCTCCTGACATTCCTGCTCGCGGGCCTGGTGGTCCTCATTGCCGTGGGAATCGTCATGGCCATCATCGGCGCCATCTTCTCGGTCGCCCTCGCCGTAGCAGGGTTCCTGCTCTTCAAGGTCGCGCCTATCGTGCTGGTGGGCTATCTGGTGGTCCGCTTCCTCGCGCCGCGGCACAAGCGGCTGAGGGCGGCGCAGCGGAAGTGGCTGGGCGACGAGTGAGCGGTCGCCACCTGCACCCTGGCCGTGCTCGCCGGCTAGGCGCGCGAGGCCCGGCTCGATATCGAGGGACTCGTTAGCGGTCTGTCAGCCTGAGCGACGCTTGTCGTCCGGAGCCCCTCGACAGCGCTCAGAGTAAACCTGCCGGGCCGCCGCCATCGACGATTGGCGGCGGCCTGGCCACATTTCACGTCCAGAGAACCGGGACCCCGTACGGCTCGAAGCGTCGGTCATGGGTGACGATCGTCAGCCCTTCGGCGAAGGCCTGCGCGATCAGCATGCGGTCGAACGGATCACGATGGTGCGGGGCGAGGCCCGTCACTCCCGCCACGTGCGCGAAAGCGATGGGTAGCTCTTTGAAGGCGTTGATCTCGACGGCCTGTTCGAACGGGATTCGGATGCTGAGCTTGCCCAGCGCAGTTTTGATCGCCGCCTCCCAGGCCGAAGCGGCGCTAACGACCACGATCTCCGCGCCGGCTATTGCGCGCCGCGCCTCAGCCCTCAGCCGCGGGCTCCCCTCGCTCCACCAGAGGAATGCATGCGTATCGAGGAGCAGCTTCACGCGTGATTATCAGTTTCGTCTTCGCCCAGGAATCCCACGAGAATCTCGGGCGGCAGGTCATCGTCGAAATCGTCGGCAATCCATATCTGTCCCTTCAGCGCCCCCGGCTTCCGCTGGGGCTGAACCTTCTCCAGCGGTACCAGTCGCGCCTTCGGCTTACCCGCCTTCGCGATGATGATCTCCTGTCCGGCCGAGGCCTCGTCGACCAGCTTCGATAGCTGGGTCTTCGCCTGGTAGAGGTTAACCGTTTTCGCCACCTGGCCCTCCTGCTTGGTCTACTTGGTCAATCATAGCGGCCGCAGCGGTGATTATCAAGCGGCCCCTACGCCTCGGGTTCCGTCACGGGCTGCGGTTCCAGGACTGCGGGTTTGTGCGGCACTATTCCAGCAGGCAAGACGTGTCGGCTACTCGATCACGACGGGCGTTCCCCTGCCGGCAGCGAGCACCGCGGCCGCGCTGCCGTCGCGCACCGAGATCTCGACCAGGCCGGCGGAGCCGATAATGGCGAGCAACTCGCCGGAGCGAGCCTGGGCATAGGCCTGCCGCAGCGGGCCCACGTTCTGGCCGGCCACCTCGATGCTGCGGGCGTGCGCCGCCCACTCCCCGGGGATGTTGGTGATCAGATTGCCGAAGCGGTCGATGTGGACGACGACGCCGCTGGCGCCGCTCTCCGTGCGCCGGGCTCGGGGCAGCTCGAGACGCACCGGGTCAGAGACCGGCGGCCCCAGCTCGGAGAGCGGCGTGCCGCGCGCGATGTGCGCGGCCACCGGCGCGAAGATGTCCCGGCCGTGAAAGGTCTGCGAGACACTGTCCCGGTAGAACACGGGGTTGGTCAGCGCCACCACCCGCTCGGGCGCAGCCTCGTCCAGGACTCGGGAGAGCACGCCGTTGTCGGGCGCGACCAGGAACCGTCCCTCCACGGCCGCGGCCAGCGCGCGGCGCTCGCTCCCCACGCCGGGGTCCACGACCGCCAGGTGGATCGTGCCGGGCGGATAGAGCCGCCAGTACGCTGCCAGCGCCCAGGCAGCGGCGTGAACGTCCCCCGGCGGGATGTCGTGGGCCGCGTCATCGATCAGCGCGTCGGGCGCCAGGCTGGCGATCACGCCCTTCATGGCCGCCACGTAGCCGTCGGCGGCGCCGAAGTCAGTGAGCAGGGTGATGCGGGTCACGGGGACGGCAGATCTGGGGTTCGGGGCGCCCCTACGGTGCGGGCGCAGGCGCGCTTCCGTGCGGCCTGGGCTGACCGCGCCAGGCCAGCACCTCGGCCAGGGCATCGAGCAGCGGCGCCGGATCGCCTTCCATAGCCGCTGCCAGCGGCTGGCCGCCGTGCGCGGGCAGGTTCACGCCGAAGCGGCGCAGCACGGCCAGCGTTTCCGGGTAGTCGCGCAACACGACGTGCAGCGGCAGCGCGGACAGCTCCTCGCGGGCAGGCACGCTCACGCGCGTGCCGGCACGGCGTCCTCGACGCCGGCCGCGAGCCGTTCCGCGATCTCGCGGAATGCCCGCCCCGCGGCCGAATCCGGCGCGTACAGGACCGTAGGCCGACCCGTATCGCTGGCTACGCGCACGGCCGCGTCCAGCGGCACGGCGCCCAGGAACGGGAGCGACATCTCCTCGGCCAGTCGGCGCCCGCCACCCAGCCCGAAGATGTCCACGGCCTGGCCGCAGTGCGGGCACTGGAACCCGCTCATGTTCTCGACCACGCCCAGCACGCGCGTGCGCACGCGCTCGAACATGCGGATCGCGCGCCGCACATCGCCGGTGGAAATGTCCTGCGGCGTGGTCACCATCACCGCGCCATCCAGATTGATGGTCTGGACCAGCGAGAGCTGGGCGTCCCCTGTGCCGGGTGGCATATCCACCACCAGGTAATCGAGCTGCCCCCACTCGACCTGCTCCAGGAACTGGCGCAGAATGCCGGAGACCATGGGCCCCCGCATGATGGCCGGCTGCTCGTCATCGAGCAGGAAGCCCAGGCTCATGAGCCGCACGCCGTGCCCGTCCAGGGGCACGATCTTCTCCTGCCCTTTGGCGCCCGTGACCTGCGGCCGCCGGCGCTCGCCGAACATCAGCGGGATGTCCGGCCCGTAGATGTCGGCGTCCAGAAGGCCGACCTGGCGACCTGCGGCCGCCAGCGCCGCCGCCAGGTTGGCGGCTACGGTGGACTTGCCCACGCCGCCCTTCCCCGAGCTCACCGCCACCACGCGCCGCATCCCCGCGGCGATATCGGGCTCCGGCTTGGGAGCGGGCACGGAGTGCGGGCGGAGCACCCGCGGCTGCGCCTGTGCCCGCGCCGGCTGCGGCGCCCGCGGCAGCTTCACATCGATCTTCACCGCAAGGACGCCCGGCACCGCCTCGGCTGCCGCCCGCGCCTCGCGCACCAGCGTGCCCGGGTCCTCCGGCTCGAGAGCGAACTGGAAGCGGACCTTCCCGTCCTCCTCCACCCGCAGCTCCTGCACCTTCCCCGCGGCAACGATGTCCGCGCCCGTGGCCGGGTGGTGTACACGCATCAGGGCTTCCGCTACCTGCCGCTGCAACGCCTCGCGGTCTACTGCCATCCTCTTCCTTTCGCGCAAGACGGCCGGCGCCCCAGGGGCGCCGGCCGTCCCAGGGAGCCGGTGCAACCCCGATCAAACGGCCTGAACCGCCCGCACCTCCGGCACCGCCATCTGCAGCCGTCGCTCGATCCCCTGCTTCAAGGTCATGTCCGAGATGGGGCAGGCATGGCATGCGCCGATCAGCCGCAGCAGCACGAGCCCCTCCTCCTCATGGAACTCGAGGAACTCGAGGTCCCCGCCATCGGAGCGGATCGCGGGACGGATCCCTTCCAGGACCTCCTCGATCTTCTGCCGTGTGGTCATCCGGCTCGCTGCTCCTTGCCTCACAAACATTTCCAGCCTTGCCGCAATCTACCGCGCCGCGCCACTCCCAGTCAACGGCTGAGGATGGCAGCTCACCACGGGCGCTCGGGCGTGGGCGCCGAAGTCGCGAAACGGTCCGTGATGGACTTGGCCTGCGTGAAGAGCAGCAGGTAATCCGGCCCGCCCGCCTTCGAGTCCGTGCCCGACATGTTGAACCCGCCGAAGGGCTGCACGCCGACCAGCGCGCCCGTGCACTTGCGGTTCAAGTACAGGTTGCCCACGTGGAACTCCTGCCGCGCCCGGGCCAGTCGCTCGGCCGAGCGGGAGTAGACACCGCCCGTCAGGCCGTACACTGTGCCGTTGGCGATCTCGAGCGCGTGCTCGAAGTCGCGGGCTTTGATGAAGGCGAGCACGGGCCCGAAGATCTCCTCCTGTGCCACGCGCGCGTCAGGCGCCAGGTCCGCGATGATGGTGGGAGGAATGAAGTAGCCGCCGCCCTCCTGCGTCTCGCCGCCCAGTACCAGGCGGCCCTCCCGTTTGCCGATCTCGATATACTCCCGGATCTTGCGGAACGCCGAGCGGTCCACCACGGCACCCATGAAGGTGGACGGGTCCGTGGGATCGCCCACCTCGAGCTGGCGCGCCCGTTCGACAATGCGTCTCAGCACCGCGTCGTACACCTTCTCGACCACGATCGCCCGCGAGCAGGCCGAGCACTTTTGCCCCTGGAAGCCGAACGCCGATACCACAATGCCGTCCGCGGCTGCATCGAGATCGGCCGTCTCGTCCACGATGATCGCGTCTTTGCCGCCCATCTCGAGGATCGTCCGCTTCAGCCAGAGCTGGCCCGCTTGGACCTTCGAGGCTCGCTCGAAGATGCGGAGTCCCACTTCCTGCGAGCCGGTGAAGGCGATGAAGCGGGTGCGCGGATGGTCAACGAGCGCATCACCAATCGCGCCGCCGGGCCCGGGCAGGAAGTTGAGCACACCCGGCGGCAGTCCCACCTCTTCCGTCATGATGCGTACGAACTGGGCGGCGATGGCAGGGGAAGTCGAGGCCGGCTTGAGGACCACGGTGTTGCCCGCCACCAGCGCGGCCAGGGTCATGCCGCCCATGATCGCGCCCGGGAAGTTCCAGGGCGGAATGACGATGCCCACCCCCAGCGGGATGTAGCGCAGCTCGTTCTCCTCGCCTGGAGAGGCACCCAGCGGCTGAGGCGCGGCGAGACCCAGCATCTGGCGCGCGTAGTACTCGGCGAAATCGATGAGCTCGGCGACGTCGGCATCGGCCTCGACCCAGCTCTTGCTCACCTCGAAGACCTGCCACGCGGCCAGCTCGTGCTTGCGCCGGCGCATGGCCGCGGCCGCCCGCAAGAGACAGCGGGCCCGCTCTTCGGCCGGCGTGCGGGCCCAGCCGGGGAACGCTTGGTCCGCCGCGGCCACGGCCGCCTTCGCGTGCTCGACGGTCGCGCGCACGAAGCGGCCCACCACCTGCTCGGGCACAGCCGGGTTGTGGGAGGTGAAGGTCTCGCCCTCCTGGACGGCGCGGCCGCCGATCAGCAACGGATAGGTGCGGCCCAACTCGCTCCGCACCTTCGCCAGCGCCTCTTCCATCCGCCGGACATTGGACGGATCGCTCCAATCGGTGGGTGGCTCGTTGCGAAACTCGGGAAGCATGCTCGACCTCCAGATGCAGCGGCTCGGCCGCCGGCGCGGCTAGCACAGCGACTCAACGATGCGCGGGCCGTGCGCGCGGCCATTCTCGATGAAGATCTTGTTGGCGTCGTGACCTGCCGCAATCACGCCGGCAATGAAGATGCCAGAGACGTCGGTTTCCATAGTCTGCGGATCGTGCGCCGGTATGCCGGTAGTCGGGTCGATGGACACACCCAGGCGCCGCAGGAGACCGGGATCGGGGGAAAACCCGGTCATGGCAAACACCCAGTCATTCCTCAACTCTTCCTCGGCGCCCTCGATCTCGGAGCGCAGGATCACGGCGCCCGGCCGGATCTGCTGCACGCGCGCCTGCCAGCGCGCGGCGATCTCACCCTTCTCGAGCCGGTTCGTTATGTCCGGCAGCACCCACGGCTTGACGCCGCGGTCCAGGCGGTCCGCGAAGTGGAGCAGCGTCACGCGCGCGCCGCAGCGGTAGAGGTCCAGCGCCGCTTCCACTGCCGAGTTGCCGCCCCCTATGACCAGGCAATCCTGGTCGTAGTAAGGGTGCCCCTCACGGTAGTAGTACGTCACCTTGTCCAGCTCGGCACCCGGCACGCCCAGCAGGTTGGGCCGGCCGAAGTAGCCGGTGGCAATCGCCACCTGCCGCGCGAGGTAGCTGGCGGCGGAGCCCTCACGCCGCCGGGTGCGCAGCGTGAAGGCGCCCCGCTGGCCCGCGATGTCCAGGACCTCCTCGTACTGGTGGACCCGCAGCCCGAAGTGCGAGGCCAGGCGGCGGTAGTACTTGAGCGCCTCGAGCCGCGTGGGCTTGTCCGCGGCAACAATGAAGGGGACGCCGCCCACCTCGAGCTTCTCCGCGGTCGAGAAGAAGGTCATGTAGGTGGGGTAGGCGGCGATCGAACCGGTGATGCACCCCTTGTCGAAGAGCACGCACTCGAGGCCCGCCTGCCGCGCGGCCACGGCCACGCCCAGGCCGCACGGCCCTGCGCCCACCACCGCCAGATCCAGAACACCCTCCACTTCTTACTCCGGTTTTAGTGGCTCGAGGACCAGCCGTTGGACGACGCGGCTGCGGGCCTGCTCCCGCTCCAGCGGGATGCGCCAGAGCCCGCCCTGGCGCCAGCGTGCGAACTGGTCGCGGTAGTGGCGGCTGAAGGGCAGGCCGGACTGGCCCGTGGGGATCAGGAAGCCGCCCGCTCCATCCACATCGGCCATGTCCACCACGTGCCGCTGGCTGGGCCCGTAGCTGGCGCGGACAGGAAAGCGGCTGCCGTCATAGTGACTCACATTGACTGTGGTCGGGGAGCCGCCCTGAGGCACGGGGCCCACGTTGAAGAATCTGCCCAGCCCCCGCAGCGATCCCAGCGGGTGCTCGGCCACAACCAGGTGCAGCTCGCCCCACTTCTTGCCACGCGCGATGGAATCCGCCTCACCCATGGCCCGCGCGGCCAGCTCGCGGAACCGCGCGGCCCCGTCCTCGACTACCCAGGGGAGCGCCGCTTGTTCAAGGATGCCGTTCACGGCCTCGCGTGGGAACCAGCCGCCGTCCTTGCCGTAAAGCGAGCGAGCGGCGGCCAGGCCCAGCCGCTCGTACCAGACGTAGAACAGCGCAGCGGCTCGGGATCCCGCATCGGCCCGCGCATCCCACTCCCGCAGCAGCTCGGCCGCCGCGACCAGTCCGGCACGCTCGGCCGCCTCGACCGCGTGCGCCCGGTAGCGTACGGCCAGCGCATCGCGCACGTCCAGTTGCATGCCATGCGCGGCCGCGGCGTCGTGGGGCCCGCCCTCCTCGACCAGCTCCGTGATGCGCAGGGCGCGGAACGGCTCCATCCAGTAGGTGCTGATCAGCTCTGCCACTCCGCTTGGCGCCTGCCGGTTGTTGGCCGTCACGATGTACCCCTGCGGCGGATCCAGCACGCGCGGATGCCGCTCGAGGCCCAGCTCGCCGTTCCAGTCCCATGCCCCGGTCCACCCGGGCACCGGCAGGAGCGGCGGCGTCTTCCCCGCGCCGCGCAGGGGCACGCGCCCGCCCATGATGTAGCCGATATGGCCGGCCGTGTCCGCATAGATCACGTTCTGGTGAGGGTTGTCGAAGTCCTCCAGGGCGCGCAGGAACTCCTGCCAGTCAGACGCCCGATTGAGGGCTTCCATCGCGCGGAACGTGTCCGACGAGTCGTGGGCGATCCAGCGCAGGGCGAGAAGCTCACTGTCGCTCCGCTCCTCGACCCGGTCGAGCAGCGGGCCGTGCCGCGTCAGCCGAAGCCGTTCGACCACCGGGGCACTCCGACCCTTCACCCGGATCGTCTCCGCCGCCTCCTGGAAGGGCAGGCTCCCGCCCGGCACGAGGTAACGGGAGGGGTCGGCCGGATCCACTCGCTCGAGGAAGAAGTCCACGTCGTCCACCATGGCATTGGTGTAGCCCCAGGCAATGGCGCGGTTGTGCCCGGCTATGACGAACGGCGTCCCGGGTATGGTCATCCCCGCTACGTCGATGCCGTCCCCGTGCAGCGCCATGAGGTACCACAGGCTGGGCGCACGAAGCGCCAGGTGCATGTCGTTGGCCAGGATCGGCTTGCCGCTGCGGGTCCGGCTGCTGGCAATCACCCACGAGTTGGAGGCGCGGGCCAGACTCGCCGCGTCCAGCATCGCGGCCGCCAGGGGCGGGATCTGCGGCGGCCGAGGCCCCGGCAGGATGGTTGCGCCCCAGGCGGGGTAGTCGGGCAGCAGGAAGGCGGCTTTCTGCGGGCCAAGTTGCCGGACCGCGTGCGCTAGATTCGACTGCAGCGAGTAGAGCGAGAGATCCCAGGCCATGACCTTCTCGATGGCCAGGGAATGCCGCACGCGCCACGGCTCCGGCTGGATGCGGAGGAGCAGGAACTCGGGCGGCAGTGCGCCGCGGCGGCCGCTGATCCAGGCGTTGACACCGGCCGCGTAGGCCTCGACCCGCCTGCGCTCCTCGGCCGTGAGCCGCCGCTCATTGACCCCAGCCGCCCGCCACAAGCCGAGCGTGCGCAGGAACCGGTCGCTGTCCAGTGCGCGCTCGCCGAACAGCTCGGCCAGCCGGCCCTCGGCGACCCGGCGCAGCAGCTCCATCTGCCAGAGGCGGTCCTGCGCATGCGTATAGCCCTGGGCAAAGAGCAGGTCCTCGAGTGAGCTGGCCCAGACGTGGGGCACGCCCAGGGAGTCGCGCCACACCTCGACCGGGCCGCGCAGCCGCGCGAGCCGCACCTGACCCTCCCGGTCGCGGCCGGCTGAGCCCAGGTACCACAGCAGCGCGGCCACCACGAGCACTAGGAGAGAGGTCGCTACGGCCGCCACAATCAGGATCTTCGGTCGCATCACTTCCCTCCGTCAGGAAGCCGGAACAGGAATGGAGCCTCAGGCTTGCCTCAGGCTTGCCCCGCCGCCGGCCGGTCCATCGGGGGCAGGCGGGGCTGCTGCGTGCAGCAGGGCAGGCGCCACGGCGGCGGTCGTCGAAGCGGCCCTCGCCCCTCACGCAGCCTCCGCGTCCAATGCCTGGGCCAGGTCAGCCCTCAAGTCCTCCGCGTCCTCGATCCCGAGCGAGAGGCGGATGAAGCCGTCGGCAATGCCGAGGGCGTGTCGCTCGGCTGCACTCAGCCCAATGTGTGAGGTGAAGCGCGGCATGGAGGCCAGCGTCTCGACGCCGCCCAGACTGGGCGCCACGCAGACCAGCCGGAATCGGCTCATCACCCGCAATGCCGCCTCATCGCCGCCGCGCACAACCAGGCTCAGCATGCCGCCAAAGCCCTGGAACAGCTCGCGCGCGACTGCATGCTCCGGGTGGCTCTCGAGACCCGGGTAGTGCACCGCTACCACGGCCGGATGAGCCTCCAGCCAGCCGGCCAGTGCCAGCCCGTTCTCGTTCTGCCGCGCGACGCGCACCACCAGGGTCTTGATCCCCCGCTCGAGCAGCCAGACAGCATGCGGATCCAGCACGGGACCGAAACTCTTCAGCTTGTGCCGCACCTCCTCGATGACGTCCTTTGGCCCCGCGACCACGCCTGCGGTGAGATCCGAGTGGCCGCCCAGGTACTTGGTCGCACTGTGGATGACCACGTCCGCGCCATGTTCGAGCGGGCGGAAGTTGACCGGCGTGGCAAAGGTCGCATCCACCAGCAGCGGCAGCCCCTTCTCGCGCGCGAGTCGGCCCAACGCCCGGATGTCCGGCACGCGCAACGTGGGGTTGGACGGCACCTCGACCAGTAGCGCGCGGGTGCGACGCCGGATGGTGCCCGCCCAGTCGCCCGCCAGCTCGACGAACGTGGTCTCAATGCCCAGGCGCGGAAACTCCCGCGTCAACAACTGGGTCGTGCCGCCGTAGAGGGCGCTGGCCGCGACCAGGTGATCACCCGCGCCCAGGAAGGAGAGCAGGGTAAGGGAGGTAGCGGCCATGCCGCTGCCCAGCGCGATCGCGGCCTCGGCGCGCTCCAGCTCGGCCAGCTTGCGGCCCAGAACGAGATGGTTCGGGTTGGTGCCGTAGCGCGTGTACAGCACCTCTCCCTCCGGCACCGCGTCCATGTAAAAGGTGGCGCTCTGCACGACCGGCGTGACCACCGGCGCGCCAGGCACGGGCTTTGCCGCGCCGGCGTGCACCGCGCGCGTGGACTGGCCCGCGCCTCTCGCCGCGCGCTCTTCAGGCTTCATCGCGCCACCTCTCGATGAGCTCCGAGTACTCGGCGACCAGGCGCTCCGCGGCCTCGCGCTCCGCGCCCTCCGCCGTGACCACGAAGTACGGCTTGTGCGAGTGCGGGATCACCAGCAGCCACTCCCGCTCGCTGCTCCACAACTTCACCCCGTCCACTAGCTGCCGCTCCCGCCCCTCCGTCGCCTCGATCAGCCGTCGCATCACGGCGCCCTTGCGGCCCCACGGGCAGGCGATCCGCGCCTGCCGCAGGTGGATCGGCGGATAGCGGTCCGCCACCTCGCGCAGCCGCACACCCGAACGGCTCAGGGCTTCCAGCAGCTTCACGGCCGCGAACATGCCGTCGTACGCGGGAATGAAGCGGGAGAAGATGAACTCGCCGCGCGACCCGGCCACCAGGTCCGTTTCCGTGGCCGACGCCATCATGGCGTGGTGCTCGGTCTTGGTCCAGGACAGCTCGGCGCCGCTCGAGCGGATGATCTCCGCGACAGCCACGGGGCTGGTCACCGGGATGGCCACGCGGCGCACCTCCAGATGCTCGAGCGCCAGCCCGACCAGGACGGCCTGCGCCAGTTCCGGCGAGAGCGTGCGCCCCGCGTCGTCCACCAGGTGGATGACCTCGCCGCCCGGATCGATCCACACGCCCAGCTCGGCATTGATCGAGCGCACGATCCCGCCCAGCCGGCTCAGCGCCTCGCCGAACTCCTCGTCACTGCGCGATAGCCGGCCCGGCGCCGGGTACGCGTCCAGGCTCACCGTCTCCGTGCGCAGGGCGCCCAGCAGCTCCGGGAACACTTGCACGGTCGTGCCGTACGCGAAGTCCACCACCAGCGTGAAGCGCCGCTCCGCTATGAGCTCCCGATCCACCTCGGAGAGGAAATGCTCGCCGTAGCCCTCGACCACGCGGGTCGGATAGTTCAGGTCGCCCGTACCATCCGGGCCCGCCCGAGGGAAGTCTTCGCGCGTGAACAGCCGCTCGATGGACTGCGTCTTCCCCGGCGGCAGGTCGCGGCCGTCCGCATCAAAGAAGAGGACGTCAATGACCTTGGGATCGAAGGGGGAGCGCCGCACGTGGACGGCGCCGGCCTCGCGGCCGTGGTTCACGGCGTGCCGCACCACCGGGATGGGCATGCGCCGCAGGTCCTCGACGTTCACACCGGCCGAGAGGAAGCCCGTGACCAGCGCCCGGTTGATCATGCGCGAAGCGCGATCCGAATCCCGGGAGGTGATGACATAGGCTCCCAGGCCCAACATCGCGCCGTAGGCGCCGCCCAGCCGCGCCGCCATCTCGGGCATCAGCTCCGAGTTGGGCACACCACTCACCCGAGCGCCATGGAAGAGGCTGTGCTCCCACGCCTCACCCCAGATCAGCGAGTGCGTGAGCACGGCCCGCTCCTCCACCACTTTGTCGGGCCACACCTTGACGTTGGGCCCGACCACGGCGAAGGCGCCCACCTCGGAGCGGTCCGAGAGCACCGTGTTCTCGCGCACCAGTGCCCGCGCTCCGATGCGGACCTCGCCCGCGCACACGACCTCGCTCGCCCGCACGCCCGCGCCGATGCGACAGTCCTCCCACAACACCACGTTGCGCAGCTCCGCGCCCTCCGCAATCTCGCACCCTGCGCCGGCGACCACGTTCTCGAGCACGGCTCGCGCGGCCACGCGCACGCCGCGTCCCAGCACCACGGTCCCCGAGAGGCTGGCGTCGCGCGCGACCGCGCTACCGGCCTCGCCCCACAACACGCAGTGGTCGAATTCGCGGCGCTCGCCCAGGAGCGAGAGCTGGACCTGTCCGCGGAACACGTCCTCGTGGGCGCGCCCGTAGTCGTCGAGATTGCCAATGTCGCGCCAATAGCCGCGGGCCACGTGGCCATACAAGGGCGCGTCCTCCCGCAACATCTGGGGGAAGAGGTCGCGCGAGAAGTCGACACTGGTGCCCGCGGGCACCCGCTCGAGCGCGCCCGGCTCGAGGACGTAGATGCCCGTGTTGATCGTGTCGCTGAAGACCTCGCCCCAGGTGGGCTTTTCCAGGAACCGCTCGACTCGCCTGGTCCTGGCGTCCACAATGACAATGCCGTAGGCCAGTGGATTCTCGACCGGCGTGAGCACGATGGTCGCCTCGGCGCCGCGCGCGACGTGCTCCTCCACCGCAGCCGTCAAGTCGAAGTCCGTCAGGATGTCGCCGCTGATCACCAGCAGCCGTTCGCCGCCCAGGAGCTCCGCCGCGTAGCGCACCGCGCCGGCCGTCCCGTAGTCGGCATCGGCCGTGACATACTGCAGGCGCACATCGAAGCGGGAGCCGTCCTCGAAATGCCGGATGATGTGCTCGGGTTGGAAGTACAGGATGGCCATCAGGTCGGTGACGCCGTGCAGCTTGAGCAGCTCGATGATGTGCTCCATGACCGGCCGGTTGGCCACCGGCACCATAGGCTTGGGCCGATTGATGGTGAGCGGCTTGAGGCGGGTCCCGAATCCGCCCGCCATGATCACGCCTTTCATGCGCCCGCTTCCCTCGCAGAACTGAGGCCGGCCGAACGCGTTGCGCGGCAGCGCAATCGCCGTGCCCGCGTAACGTACGCCCCCGGCAAAAGGCGAGCAACCGACAGGAGATCAGATAAGAGAGCTGAGGGCCTGCAAGGTGGGCGGCGCGGCGCGGCGCGTGACCAGGCCGCGTTCGAGCAGGGACTCGAGGGCGGCGTGCACATCGGGCGCGGCGTCGCCGACGTCGCTCACGATCTCCGCCGCGGCCGCCTCGCCTCGCCGCTCGAGCGCGGCCCAGGCCGCCCGCTCGAGGGGCGAGGCATCGCCCAGCAGCGTGAACCCCAGCTCGTCGATTTCGGCGACCAGCGCCAGCCTGTGGCGCGCCAGCACCGCTTCCAGAGCTTCCCGATGGCGGTCGCCGACGCCGCGTGCGATGAAGTAGGCCTGGACCACGCGCTCGCGCGGCTGATAGCGCTGGATCAGCTTGGCCACTGCCTCGTCCGCGCAACTGTAGTCCAGGACCAGGACATCCGTGAAGTCCAGGATGGAAACGCACACGCCGTTGAGCTCGCCGATCTGGCTCTCGATGCCCAGGCGCACGGCCTGACCGGTGGGCCGGGTCACGAGGTGCGAGTAGAGGGTGGCCACGGAGCGCCGTACCAGCGCCGACAGGTCAAAGCGCAAGGGCACGATGCGGTCGTGCTCGGTCACGCGGCACCGCCCGTGGCGGCCGGTGCCGAACTGTCCAGGCGAGCCGGCAAGACAATGCAGATCTGTGCGCCCGGGAACGGCGCCAGCCGCTCCTCGAGTTGCGGCGCGTCATCCCAGGGCGGAACGTCCGCGATGCGGGCGGTGCCGCTGCGCACGGAAATCTTGCCGCCCCAACGTCCGACCTGTTTGCGGATCTGCTGCAGCCCCTGCCCGCGGCCGGGGTCATGGAAGCGGGTCAGCCCGTGCAGGAACGCAGCTTCCAGCGCCGTCGCATCACTCCACCGCTCGCCGAAGCGAGCGGCGTGCTGCCCCGCCAGCGAGCCGCGAAAGCCCACGCCCAGGTCCATGACCGCGATCACCACGACCTTGCGGCCCAGACGGCGTGCCCAGTTGTACGTCTGGGTCGCGACCCAACCGCCGGACCCCGCTTCCGCGTGCTCGACGATGTTCTGGCACACTTCCGAAAGAATCACACTGAACTGGAACGCCTCCTTGCCCGGATAGTGGAGCTGCCGCGTCAGGATCGTGACCGCCCGCTGGTTCACCCGGTCCACGACCGTGTGGATGTCGCCATGGGAGCGCACCGGCGTGATCTCGAGCAGGACATCGGAAGGGCTGTCCACTGTGCGCCGGCTGCCGCCGTGCAGCTCGAAAACGCGGTCGGCGTGCTCGAAGAAATCCATGCGCGTCAGGTAACTCAGCACCTCGGCGGAATTGGGGAGCCGCAGCAGCGGCCGCTCGCCCGAACGCGCCACTACCTCCCCGACCGCGAGCAGCCCGAGCATGCCGTAGGGGTCCACCCAGCGCACCTGGCGAGCGTCCAGAAGCACGCGTTCCGCCGGCTGCGGCAGCGCGTCGACCAGTTGATCGAAGGTCCGCTCCTCCACGGAGGAGGGCACGGTGAGCACGTTCACGTCGCGATCCGCCCCTGCAGGAACAGGTCGAGCCCCGTCGCTCCGCGATGCTCGACGTTGCGCGCCGCGGCCCGGTTGGCAGCGCGAACCGAGGCCTCGAGTGATTGGCCGCTCAGCAGCCGGGCAAAGCAGGTAGCGCCCCAAACGTCGCCGCACCCTGTGGGATCGCCGTACCCGGCGGGGGCGTCCAGGCCGATCCGCTCGCTCCTCACTGCGCCGGGCGTGCCCAGCGCCCGGGAGCCTGGCAGCCGCCCGCGCGTCCGCCAACTGCGCGGCTCGGGCTGGAACGCGGGGGCGGCGATGTAGGCGGCCCCGCGCGGCCCCAGCGTGACCAGCAGCAGGCGCAGCTCGTCACCCACGACTTCGGCGGCAAAGTGCCAGGGATCGCCCCAGGCCCCGGCCAGACAAGCCAGCTCCTGCTCGTTCACCTGCACGGCATCGAAGCAGCGCAGCCATTCTCGCCAGGCGGCCAGCACGCGCGGGACGCGGTAGCCGCCCGCGTCCACGCCCAGCAGCAGCGAATGCAGGTCGGCGTAGACCGCGCCAGGGAAGGCGAGACGCAGCGTAGTCGCGGTCTCCAGTGTCAGCTCGAATCCGGAGATGAAATTGATGTAGAGAGCATCGAGTCCCTCGACGGCCGGCGCCAGCTCCGCCCAGCGCCAGGCCGGGACGCCGCCGGTGAGGCGCTCACAACGCCGCGCCCCGTCCTGATAGCGGAGCTCGACCCGGTTGTTGGGCTCGGGAACGACCCGGATCCCGGTCTCCAGGTCCATTCCCGGCAGGCGCCCCAGGAACTGCAGTGCTACGCCTTCCAGGTCACTCCCAACCTTGATGATGGGCACGACCTCCCACTCCGGCGGACGCGCCGCAGCCAGCGCGGCCAGCGCATACGAGATCCCGCCCCACTCCTCGACTGGCGCGAGCCAGCCGTCCCGGGCGTAGATCCGGTCCCATACGATGGTTCCGAGGACCCCGAGTCGCGGCATGGCTCAGACTTCCCCGTACCTCTCCTGTTTGAACGCCGCCACGGCGCCCACCACGCCGGCCGTCCCGGGGAGCCGACCGGACACGATCTGGCACGCTTCCTC
>JACQVE010000284.1 GCA_016209965.1 Gemmatimonadota bacterium
CCCCTCGTCGTCCGCGCCCAGATGGGGCCGGATATCGACGCCAACGGCAACGCCATCAACAACTCGTTCGCGCCCCTGCCCACGACCATCACGGACGTGAGCAAGTTCAAGACACTGCCGGGCGGCGCCAATGCCCTGGCAGCGCCGGGCACCATCAGGCTCTCGCTCTCCGGGCTGCCCAAGCTGACTACGCGCCGCTACGCCGTCTGGCTCTTCAACCGCACCTCGAAGGCGTTCAAGTCCGCGCCCGCCAAGGTGGGCACCTCCACCACGCCCGCGGCCACCTTCGATTCGCCGGGCGAGGCCGCCCTCTCCGTGGTCCTGGACGACGCGAGCAATGTCGACTTCGCCAAGTGGACGCACCTCCTGGTCTCCATCGAGGGGACCACGGTTGGCGCCAATCCCTCGGCCTCGAAGTTCCTGTTCAGCGAATACCTGGCCGCGGACCAGTCGCTCAAGGCGGGCGCCCTGACGCTGGGCAAGTTCGATGCCACCGCGCCCCGCGCCTTCCAGCTTGCCGGCACTGGCCTGGGCAGCTTCTTCCGCGATTCCCTGCTCGTGGACTTGAAGCGCGTGCCCGCGCCTCCCGAGGGCTTCCACTACCAGAGCTTCCTGGCCAAGGTGGTGGGCCCCAACGTCACGGCCTCCGTGCGACTCCACACCGTGACGGTCGATGAGATCGGCAACGGCACCGACCGCATTGCCGAGGCCGAGGCCGGCGCCTTTGTCGACTTCAACACCTACATGCTGGTCCTCGAGCCCGACAACCTCAACCTCCTGACCAAGGCCAGGGTCCAGGTCAGCGAGAACTACGGCGACAAGTTCAAGGCCTTCTTCGCCAAGCAGTAGAGCAGTAGAGTAGCAGTAGAGCGCCCGCCGGCCCCGCACACAGGTAGCCTGAGTGCCGGGCCGGCGGGCGCCCAGCTTCTCCCGGACGCTTACGCGTACGCAACAACCTGTCATCCCGAGCGGAGCGCGCCAGCGATCACTAGCCCTCCCCCAAATCCTCGTCTATTTTCGGCGGCATGGGAGACGCTCAGGCACTGCCGCAGCTCGTGCCCAAACCCTGGGGCCACGAGCTGATCTGGGCCCGCACGGACCGCTACGTGGGCAAGATCCTGCATGTCAGAGCGGGGCACGCCCTTTCGCTGCAGTACCACGAGCGGAAGGATGAAACCATTCACCTCTTGCGGGGCGAGATGCGCTTCTGGGCGGGGCCCGCCGCGAACCGGCTGGAAGAGATCGCCTTTCCCGCCGGGACCAGCTACCGCGTGCTCCCTGGTACGCTGCACCGCATGGAAGCGGTCACCGACGTGGATATCCTGGAGGCCTCGACACCCGACCTGGATGACGTGGTGCGCCTCGAGGACCGCTACGGCCGGGTATGATCGTCTACCTGGGCCTGGGCACCAACCTGGGCGACCGCGAAGCGAACCTGCGAGCCGCACTCGCCCACCTCGCCCGGATCCTCGACATCGAGGCGGTCTCCTCCGTCTACCACTCCGAGCCCGTCGGCTACCGCGAGCAGCCCGACTACTGGAACCTGGTGGCGCGCGCGCGCACCACGCTCGAGCCGGAGGGGCTGCTCGGGGAGTTGCAGCGCGCGGAATGGCAGCTCGGCCGCCAGCCCTCGTTCCCCAACGCCCCCAGGGTCATCGACATCGACCTGCTTCTCTATGATGATCGCCAGCTCGCGACCCCCGCCCTCGAGCTGCCGCACCCGCGCATGCTCGAGCGGGCCTTCGTGCTGCGGCCGCTGCTCGAGCTGGATCCGGACGCTCGCCACCCGCGCACGGGCGAACGGCTGCGAGACGCGCTGGCGCGCGGGAGCTTCGAGGCCACGGAACGGCTCTTCGACGGGTCGGTGCTCCTCGATCCTGCGCGGCGCGTGCCATGAGCGCCACGGGAAGGCGCGTAAGCGGCGGGCGACGCCTTGCTCCTCCGCAGGCGCGCCGGGTTGCCCTCCTGTTCCTCGTCCTCTGCCCGCTGGGCACGGGCGCATGCCGTGGCCAGAACCGGGAGGACCTGGAACTGCGCGCGGCCGTGGATTCGTTGCTCCCGCGCCTCGAGTCGCTGGCCGGCCTGCGCGCCCGCCGGCCCGTGGGCGTCGCGCGCCGCGGCCGCGCCGAGCTGCGGCGCTACGTGCTCGCCCAGCTCGGCAAGGAGCTGCCGCCGGCGGAGGCGGAAGGCATCGAAGCCACCTACCGCGCCCTGGGCCTCTTCCCTGATACGCTGGATCTACGGCGGCTACTGCTGGAGCTGTATACCGAGCAGGTGATGGGCTACTACGATCCCGAGACGGACACGCTCTACGTCATGGAGGGCGTGCCCCGGGATGTGCTCGAACCGGTGCTGGCCCACGAGCTGGTGCACGCGCTTCAGGAC
>JACQVE010000285.1 GCA_016209965.1 Gemmatimonadota bacterium
GACGCGCGTTTCGCGGCGCCGGGAGTAAGCCACGCCAGGGACGGCAGCGTGAGGGTGGTCATGCTGGCCCAGATGTTCAGCTTCCAGCCGGCGCAGATTCGGGTGCCGGCCGGTCGGCGGGTGACCTTCCGGCTGACCAGTCCCGACCTGATCCATGGCTTTCAGATCGTGGGCACGAACGGCAACGCCATGGTCGTGCCGGGCTATGTGACGCAGTTCAGCACCGTGTTCCGGGAGCCGGGCGAGTATCTGATCGTGTGCAACGAGTTCTGCGGGCTGGGGCACCACCTGATGCAGGGCAAGCTGATCGTCACGCGGGGGGACGCATGAAAGCGCTGGAAGCCGCGCGGCAGCGCGAGCTCGCGCGCCTGGAGGTGGCGGGCGGAGATTCCGGCGCGGCGGCCGCGGCGGTGGCGGCCGGTTCCGGCTGGGCTCGCCTGGCGCTGGCGCACTTCTGGGTCGCCTTTGGCGCGTTTGGCGTGGCTGCGCTCATGGCGGTGATGCAGGCCATGTCGCGTGCCAATGCGGCGCTGCCCTTTCGCTCGCCGGGGATCTTCTACCTCTCGGTCACGGCGCACGGCGTGCTCATGGCGCTGGTGTTCACGACCTTCTTCATCATGGGGCTGGGGTACGTGGTGGCGCGGACGGCACTGCAGCGCCCGCTGGCGGGCGAGCGGCTGGGGTGGGTGGCCTTCGCCCTCGCCCTGCTAGGAACGGCGCTCGCCGCGGCGGCGATCCTGGCCGGAAAGGCCACCGTACTCTACACCTTCTATCCGCCGCTGCAGGCGCACCCGCTATTCTACATTGGCGCGACCCTGCTGGTGGCGGGCTCGTGGGTGTGGTGCGTTGTGATGCTGCGCAGCTATCTGGCGTGGAAGCGGGCGCATCCGGAAGAGCCGGTCCCACTGGCCATGCACGGGATGCTTGCCACCGTCATTGTTTGGCTGCTGGCAACTGTTGGGATCGCGGCCGAGATGGCCTTGCTCATCCCGTGGTCGCTGGGCCTGCGGGAGACGGTCGATCCGGTGCTGGCGCGCACGCTCTTCTGGTGGTTCGGCCACCCGCTGGTCTACTTCTGGCTGCTGCCCGCGTACACCCTCTGGTACACGGTACTGCCGCGCGAAGCGGGCGGCCGGCTGTTCAGTGATCCGCTGGCCCGCCTGGTCTTCGTGCTGTTCATCCTCTTCTCCGCGCCTGTGGGCTTCCACCACCAGTTCATGGATCCGGGGATCCCCGCCGGCTGGAAGCTGGCGCACACGTTCAGCACCTACGCCATTCTGTTCCCCAGCCTGCTTACGGCGTTCACGGTGATCGCGTCGCTGGAAATCGCCGGCCGGTTCCGGGGCGCCTACGGGCTGTTAGACTGGATCGGTGTGCTGCCGTGGAAGGATCCGTTCGTCGCCTCGGTGGTACTGGCCATGCTAGCCTTTGCGGTGGGTGGGTTCGGCGGCGCCGTGAACGCGGCCTACGGCATGAACGGCATGGTGCACAACACGGCGTGGGTGCAGGGGCACTTCCACCTGACGGTGGGCACGGCGGTAGCGCTCACCTTCATGGGCGCCAGCTACTGGCTGCTGCCGCGGCTGACCGGGCGCCCGCTGCGGCTCGTCTCGCTGGCCCGGGTGCAGCCCTACCTCTGGTTCGCAGGAATGATGGCGTTCGCCGTGGTGAACCATGCCACCGGGCTCATGGGCATGCCGCGGCGGGTTTACGACGCCAGCTATTCCGGCCACCCGGCGGCGCAGGCGTGGCAGGAATGGACCGGGGTCTCGGCGCTGGGCGGAGTGATCCTCTTTGTCAGCGCCATGAGCTTCGTGCTGGTGATGCTGGCGAGTGGTCTGGGTGGGAAGCGGAGTGAGGCCCCAACGCCGATCGCCTACGCCGAACCGCTGCACCCCCTGCCCCACTCGCGGCCGGTCTGGGACCGCTTCGGGCTCTGGGCCGCCGTGGCCGTGGTGCTCATCCTCCTGGCCTACGCGCTGCCGCTCTGGAACCTGCTGCGGCTCGAGCGCTTCGGCTCACCGGGGTTCCGGCCCTTCTGAAGCGGTCCGCAGGACGCGCCAGGCGGCGGATCCCGCGGCACTGTTTCCAGCAACAGGCCAGGGCCAGCATCCCGGTTTCGCAAGCCCATCGCGAAGATCGGGAGAAGTCCGCGACCGCTGTCAGGGAAATCGGGAAATTGGGGAATCAAGGCGCGAGGGCCTCAGGGGGTGTGCGGCGGTTCGCCCAGGTGGCAGCGCGCGCAGACGACGCGGTTGCGCCCGGCCATGCGCTCTGCGTCGAAACCCGGTCCATGGGGGTTCACGCCCCAGCCGCCCTTGCGGGAGTGGCACCGGGTGCAGTCCCGCTGGGCATGGCAGGTGGTGCAGCTCTCGAGGTCCTGGCGCGCGGCCTGGCCATGCTGCAGTAGCCAGAGCGGCTGGGCGTTGTGGAAGCCGGCCTCGAGCCGGCCCCGCGCGGCCCGGCCGGTCGACGCGTGGCAGGCGCGGCAGAACGTCTCGCTGCTGTGGCAGGAGCCGCAGTCCAGCTCCCGGGCGTAGGACTCCGTGCCGTGTCGGGCCAGGAAATTCGCCAGGTGGAAGCGGGGGCGGGCCTGGCCGGCGTGGCAGTCGGCACAAAAGCTCTGGCGATGGCAGGCACTGCACTCGACCGGCTCGGCGGCGGCCGCAGCCTGGTGGGCCGTGGCGAACCCCGGGGGGTGAACCAGTCCCGGGGCTCGGGTGATGCGCACACCCGCCGGCCCGCCGGGGGCGGGCGCGGGGAGCGCCGCGATGGCGCGGGACGCGCCTGACCCGGTGTGACAGGCCTGACAGCTCGGCTGCACGTGGCAGTTGGCACAGGACCGGGGTTCCGCCCGCGCGCGCGCGCCGTGGCGGCTCACCCAGTCGCTGCGGCGGTGATCGGCGGGCAGCGGGTATTCGGCGGGCTTCGCGCGCAGCAGCGCGGCAACCCGAGCGTCGGCTTCCAGCGCCGCGATGGCCGGCACAGTCTCCGCATTGGCATGGCAGCGCGCACAGCTCTGGCGTGCGTGGCAGATGGCACAGTTCGCCGTCGCCTGCGCGGGCGCGGCGGCGTGGCGGGTCAGGAAGGCGGAATC
>JACQVE010000286.1 GCA_016209965.1 Gemmatimonadota bacterium
CCCTCCACCCGTCCCCCCTTCCCCCCCCGGGGGCGGGGCGAGGGCAGCGCCGTCTCGACCGGCACACCCAACTGCCGCAGCCCGGCACCCAGTCCCCCATGGATCGCGAAATACGTCGCCCGTGGACCGCCCAGCATTCCTATCGGAATGGCCACGGCATACGTCAATTCCCGGTCATGGTACACTGCGCCGCCGCCCGTCGGCCGGCGCACCACGGCCACGCCGTACTCCGCTGGCGGCGGCGCCGCCCATGGGCCCCACGGCTGGTTGCGCCCCAGGGACAGGCACGGCGGCGACCAACGATAAAAGCGGAGGACCGGGCGGCCCCCCGCTTGCACGCTCTCGAGCAGCGCCTGATCCAGCGCCATGTTCTCGGCGCCGCACAGCGGCCCGGTCTCGATCAGCCGCCACTCGTCGCGCCGTGTACTCTCCATCATGCCTGACTGGCCACCTAGTCGATGGGCACGTACCCCTCGACTGGCGGGCAGGCGCAGACCAGGTTGCGGTCGCCCGCCGCCGCCTCGATCAGCCCGACCGCCGGCCAGAACTTGTGCTCCCGCGTCCACGGCGCCGGGAACGCCGCCTGCTCGCGCGAATAGGGACGCGCCCAATCCCCGGATGTCACTGCCTCCGCCGTATGCGGCGCGTTCTTCAAGGGGTTGTTCTCGCGGTCCATCCGCCCCTCCTCGATCTGCCGGATCTCCTCGCGGATCGAGATCAAGGCGTCGCAAAACCGATCCAGCTCCGCCTGCGACTCGCTCTCCGTCGGCTCGATCATGAGCGTCCCCGGCACCGGGAAGGAGACCGTGGGCGCATGGAAGCCGTAGTCCATGAGTCGCCTGGCAATATCCCCGGCTTCTACGCCCGCGCTGGCCTTCAGCGGCCTGGGGTCAATGATGCACTCGTGCGCCACGGTGCCGTTCCGCCCACGGTAGAGTACGGGGTAGTGCCCCTCGAGCCGGCGGGCCACGTAGTTGGCATTCAGGATCGCTACCTGGCTGGCCCGCTTCAGCCCCTCGGCGCCCATGAGCCGGATGTACGCCCAGGAGATGGGCAGGATCCCGGGGCTGCCCCACGGCGCCGCTGCCACGGCCCCAATGCTTTCCGGCCCGCCCGTCGCGACCGCCACGTGCCCGGGCAGGAAGGGCGCCAGGTGCGCCGCCACGCCGATCGGCCCCATGCCCGGGCCGCCGCCGCCGTGCGGGATGCAGAAGGTCTTGTGCAGGTTGAGATGCGCCACATCAGCCCCGAAATCGCCGGGACGGCACAGCCCCACCATCGCGTTCATGTTGGCACCGTCCATATACACCTGGCCGCCGTGGGCATGCACGACGTCACAGATCTCGCGAACGCCCTCCTCGAAAATCCCGTGCGTGGACGGGTAGGTGATCATGAGCGCGGCCAGCTCGCCGGCGTGCTCGGCTGCGCGCGCACGCAGATCCGCGAGGTCGATGTTGCCGCGCTCGTCCGAGCGGACGACCACCACCCTGAGCCCGGCCATCACGGCGCTGGCCGGGTTGGTGCCGTGCGCGGATTGCGGAATCAGGCAAACGTCGCGGCGCCCCGCGCCCCGGCTCTGGTGGTACCGCCGGATCACCAGCAGACCGGTGAGCTCGCCCTGCGAGCCCGCATTGGGCTGCAACGAGACGCGCTCGAACCCCGTGATCTCGGCCAGCCAGGCCTCGAGCTGCTGGAACAGCACATGGTATCCCTCGGCCTGCTCCACCGGCGCAAAGGGGTGCAGACGCGCGAACTCCGGCCAGGTGATGGGGAGCATTTCCGCGGCGGCGTTCAGCTTCATGGTGCAGGAGCCGAGCGGGATCATCGACGTCGTCAGAGACAGGTCCCGCGACTCGAGCCGCTTCAGGTAGCGGAGCATCTCCGTCTCGGAGCGGTAGCGGTGGAATACAGGGTGCGTCAGATACGACGTCGTGCGTCGGAACGGCGCCTCGTACTCTGTCTCCACCCCGGCCAGGAGCTGCGCCGGCAGCAGCCGGGCGGGACCAACCTCCACGCCCGCGGCAGCGGCGAACGCGGCCAGCAGGTCGGAGAGGTCTTCGGGCGTGGTTGTCTCGTCCAGCGAGATGCCGACACTGCCGCCGTCCAGCAGGCGCAGGTTCATGCGCCGCTCCGCGGCCTGGGCCAGCAAGGCGTTCCGCCGTGCTCCCACTTCGACGCGCAGAGTATCGAAGAAGCGCGCATGCGTTATCGGATAGCCCAGCCGCCTGAGCCCGGCCGCGAGCGTGGCCGTCAGCTCGTGCACCCGCCGGGCCATACGCGCGAGGCCGTCCGGACCATGGTAGACGGCATACATGCCGGCTACCACCGCCAGCAGCACCTGCGCCGTGCAGATGTTGCTCGTGGCCCTCTCGCGCCGGATATGCTGCTCCCTCGTCTGCAGCGCCATGCGCAGTCCCGGCCGGCCCGCCGCATCGCGGGAAACGCCAATGATGCGGCCCGGCAATTGCCGCCGGAACTCGTCGCGCGCGGCCAGGTAGGCGGCGTGCGGACCGCCGTATCCCAGGGGCACGCCGAATCGTTGCGTGCTCCCCACAGCAATGTCCGCCCCCCCCGCCCCCCACTCGCCCGGCGGCCGGAGCAGCGTCAGCGCGAGCAGGTCCGCGGCCGCGGTCACCAACGCCTCCGCCGCGTGCGCCCGCGCGCAAAAGTCGGCGTAGTCGTGGAGCGCGCCGTCCTGCGCCGGGTACTGCACCAGCGCGCCGAAGACCTGGGGCCGGAACTCGAACGTGTGGTGATCGCCCACCACCAGCTCGATGCCCCGCGCCCGCGCCCGCGTCCGCACCACATCGATGGTCTGCGGATAGCAGCCCTCCGAGACGAAAAAGACCTCCCGGCCTGAGCCGCCGCGCAGGGCATGACTCATCGCCATGGCCTCCGCTGCCGCCGTGGCCTCGTCCAGCAGCGAGGCGTTGGCAATGGGCAGAGCGGTCAGATCAATGACCATGGTCTGGAAGTTGAGCAGTGCCTCGAGTCGACCCTGCGCAATCTCCGGCTGGTACGGCGTGTACGCCGTGTACCAGCCCGGACTTTCCAGGATATTCCGCTGGATGACCGGCGGCGTGAGGCAATCGTAATAGCCCAGGCCGAGGTAGGAGCGGAACAATCGGTTGCGTGCCCCCAGCGAGCGCAGCTCCCTCAGCACCTCGTACTCGGAGCGCGGGCCATCGATCTGCAGCGGGCGGCGCAAGCGGATGGATTCGGGGATGGCGGCGTTCCCCAGCGCGTCCAGGGAATCGTAACCGAGCAGGTCGAGCATCCGGCCAATCTCGGCCGAGCCTGGGCCGATGTGCCGGCGGGAAAAGTCGTCCGGAGGCTGCAGCGTTCCGCTTCGCTGACTCGTCATGCACCCCTACTTGCCCAGATCGCCACCCGCGAGCTGCGCCGGGGATGGCGCGCCGCACCGCTCTCGGGCGCGTAACATAAGGCCACCGTCAAGAGACTACCCGGTAAGGGCTGAAGGAAGGCAGCCGGCCGCTGCACGGCTGCAGACAGGAGGACTCGCTACCAGGAATTCCGAGGCCGGCCGACTCGCTAGAACTCGTAGCTCCGCCCCGGTTCCAGGATCACCACCTCGGCGCGATCGCCGACCCGCCGGGCAAAGTCCTGCGGGTCCTGCCGGATCAGATCGAAGGTGTTGTAGTGCATGGGGATCACTACGCGAGGCTCGATGAAATCCACGGCCAGGGCCGCATCCTCCGGCCCCATGGTGAAATTGTCACCAATCGGAAGCAGCGCCACATCCACCTTCCCCTTCAGCAACTGCATCTCGATCAGCAGCGCCGTGTCGCCCGCGTGATACAGCCGCTTCCCGTTCAGGTCCAGCCACCAGCCACCCGGCGCGGTGGTGTAGACTCCCTCCTCATCGCCGGCTACCTGGCCCCCATGCAGCGCCGGCGTCAGCTTCGCGTACCCGAAGCGGAAGCGATGGCCGCCCCCGATGTGCATGGGGTGCACGTTCTCCACTCCCTTGGACTGCGCGAAGGACACGATCTCGAAGGTCGAGACCAGCATCGCGCCCGTGTTCTTCGCGATGCGGATCCCATCTCCGAAGTGGTCGAAGTGGCCGTGGCTGACCAGGAGATAGTCCAGAGCGTCGACGTTGTAGCTCTTGATGTCGGCAACCGGGTTCTCGTCCAGCCAGGGATCGAACATGATGCGGCTGCCATCATCGGCCACCAGGCTGAAGCAGGCATGTCCATGCCAGGTCAGTTGCGCCACGAAAGCCCTCCTTTCCTTATCGACGCCAGGGCGAAGGGCAAGGGCAGGGGCCGCCTAGCCCTGTGCCACCTGCCGCGCGTACTCCTCCGGACCCAACAACTGATCGAGATCATCGCCGTCCAGCAGGCGGAGCTTGATCAGCCAGCCTTTGCCATAGGGGTCAGTGTTCACGGCCGAAGGGTCTTTCTCGAGGGCCTTGTTCGCCTCGAGCACCTCGCCTGACACCGGGCAATACAGGTCGCTGACCGCTTTGACCGCTTCCACCGTGCCGAATACCTCCATGCGCCCGAAGCGCTCGCCCACCCCCGGCAGCTCGACGTAGACGATGTCGCCCAGCTCGCCCTGCGCGTAGTCCGTGATACCGACGAGGTACACGCCCTCCTCGTCCGCGGGCTTCAGGTATTCGTGCTCCTCGGAGTACAGCAAATCGGCAGGAATCTCGGACATGGTGCCTCCGTCCACGTCAGGTCGCCGCGTTGCGGGGTGAGAATAGGCCGGGCCTGGGGGAGCGTCAACCCTGTCCCGCCCACCACGCGACGGGGGACACGGCGACAGGGCGACACACCACGCCTGCCACCGCGTGCCGCCTCCTCACCCACCGCTCCGGCTGCGCGACGCAGAGACGGTGAGAGGGGTGGAGCGCCACGCTGCAGCCCGGTCCCCCAAGCGGCCGGAGCAACACCGTTGCGGAACTCGGGTCCCACCATTAGAGTATGCACGGATTGCCGCCGCAGCAGGCGGCGAGGGGGCCGCCCGCAGCCAGCCGGCAGCCGGCGCCGCGAGCGGACCGCGGGACGTGTGAGCCCGCTGGTGACCCGCCCATACGCTCACTCAACGAAGGAGGTGATCCCTTGTCTAGTTCCAGACCTGTACGCAACCCGGCACGGGCAAGCGATCGCCGCATCGGCAGCTAGCCGATCCACCGCGAGACCTTTTCCGCGACCGAACGGTGCCCGAGCGGCATCGCGTCGGGTTGCGGCAGATCCCTACGGCGCCGCTGGACTCCGGTCCAGCGGCGCTTCGTTTCTCCCGCCCGTCCGCACGGCCGGCCGTCCACCAGCCCTGCTCGAGCCGAGCACGCCGATTTGCAGGAGCCGTGGACCCGGCGCCGCCTCGCCAGCCTGGCGCAGCGCGGTCCGGCCTGCCCGGCGTGTGCCGGCGTCCCTGGCCGGTCGCGGCCGCGGCGCCTATTATCCGGCCGCGCGCCGGCATGGAAAACCGAGGGGAAGGGGATGGCCGTTACGATTCCGCAGCTCGCGCGCCCACCTCTCACGCTGCTCACGGAAGAGGAACGCCTCTTCCGGGACACGGTGCGCCAGTTCGCGGAGCAGGTGGTAGGGCCGCGCGTGCGGGCCATGGATGAGGCCGGCCGACTCGATCCGGAGCTGCTTCCGCGACTATTCGAGCTGGGGCTCATGGCCGTCGAAATCCCCGAACAGTGGGGCGGGGCCGGGGCATCCTTTTTCATCTCGGTGCTGGTGGTCGAAGAGCTGTCCCGCATCGATCCCAGCGTGGGCGTGCTCGTGGATGTGCAGAACACGCTCCTTAACACGGGGATCCTGCGCTATGGCACGCAGGCGCAACGGCAGCGGTTCTTGCCCGCACTGGCCAGGCAGGTGGTGGGAGCCTACGCCCTTTCCGAAGCCGGCTCGGGCTCGGACGCCTTCTCTCTCCAGACTCGCGCCTACCAGAAGGGTGCGGAGTGGCGCCTGCAGGGAAGGAAGCTCTGGATCACCAACGGCGCAGAGGCGGGGCTCTTCCTCGTCTTTGCCAATGCGCGCCCAGAGCTGGACTATCGCGGCATCACCGCGTTCCTGGTCGAGCTAGATTCGCCCGGGTTGACCGTGGGGAAGAGGGAGGAAAAGCTCGGGATCCGCGCCTCGTCGACCGTCGAGCTGATCCTGGACGATTGCCGCGTGCCGCACGATCACGTGCTGGGTGAGGTGGGACAGGGCTACAAGGTCGCGATCGAAGTGCTGAACGAGGGGCGCATCGGTATCGGCGCCCAGATGCTCGGCGCCGCCCAGGGGGCGTTGGATCATACGCTGCGCTATGTGCAGCAGCGCGAGCAGTTCGGGCGCCGCGTCGCCGACTTCCAGGGTGTGCAGTTCCAGTTGGCGCAAATGCGCACCGAGCTCGAGGCGGCGCGGCTGCTGGTCTACAACGCCGCCCGCATGAAGGAAGCCGGGCAGCCGTTTCTGGTGGAAGCAGCCATGGCCAAGCTGTATGCGTCGCAAGCCGCGCAGCGCATCGCGTCCCAATGCGTGGACCTCTTTGGCGGCTACGGCTTCACTCGCGAGTACCCGGTCGAGAAGTTCTACCGCGATGTGAAGATCGGCACGATCTATGAAGGAACCAGCAACATGCAGCTCCAGACCATTGCCAGGTATATTTTGCGCTAGTGGAACGGGATGCGGCCTTCGAGAGTTGCTTGACGGGCGGGCGCAGCGCCCGGGCGCGCGGCGGAGTAGGGCAATACAGCGCGGCTGGACGCGCAGGAAGGGGCAAAAACGCCACGATTCGGCCCGCACGGCTGGAACAAGAGTGAGTAAACGCTGGATTCGGGGGTTGGGATGAGTGCGACCACAGTGCAGGTCAGCGAGCGCGAGGCCAGAGCGGTAGCCGAGGCGGCCCGAGAAAAGGAGTGGCAGCGGCCGAGCTTCGTGGGCGAGCTGTTTCTGGGGCGGCTCCGCCTCGAGCTCATCCATCCCCATCCGCAGCCCGATCCGGAGACGGAGGCGCGCACGGCGGCCTTCCTCTCACGCCTCGACAGCTTCCTGCGCGAGCACGTCGACCCGGAGCGCATCGAGCGGGAAGACCGTGTGCCGCCCGCTGTGATCGAGGGGCTGCGCGAGCTGGGCGCTTTTGGCATCAAGATCCCCCGGGAGTACGGCGGACTCGGCCTCTCCCAGCTCGGCTACGGCCGCGCCATCGCCCGGGTCAGCACGCGTTGCGCCGCGCTGGGCGTCTGGCTTTCGGCGCACCAGTCCATCGGCGTGCCCCAGCCGCTCAAGCTGTTCGGCACCGACGAGCAGAAGAAGAGATATCTGCCCCGCCTGGCCAGGGGCGCTATCTCCGCCTTCGCCCTGACCGAGCCCGATGTGGGCTCGGATCCCGCTCGTATGAGCGCGACCGCCGAGCCGACCGACGATGGCACCGCCTTCATCCTGAACGGCGAGAAGTTGTGGTGCACGAACGGGCCCGTGGCCGAGCTCCTGGTGGTCATGGCCCGCACGCCCGCCCGTGACGGCGGCGGCCGGCGCGGTATCACCGCTTTCATCGTGGAAAGCGCCTGGCCCGGCGTCGAAGCCGTGCACCGCTGCGGCTTCATGGGGCTGCGCGGCATCGAGAATGGCGTGATCCGCTTCCGCGATGTCCGCGTGCCCCGCGAAAACATCCTGTGGAAGGAGGGAGCCGGGCTGAAGCTGGCGCTGATCACGTTGAACACCGGCCGGCTGACGATACCGGCCACCTGCGCCGCCGCTGGCAAGTGGTTCCTCAACGTCTGCCGGGAGTGGAGCAACGACCGCAAGCAGTGGGGTGCGCCGATTGGCAAGCATGACGCCATTGCGCAGAAGCTGGCGGACATGGCCGCAACCACCTTCGCCATGGAAGCAGTCGCCGAGCTGAGCGCCGCGCTCGCCGATACGGGCCGCTCGGACATCCGGTTGGAAGCCGCACTGGCTAAGCTGCACAACTCGGAGGCCGCCTGGCGCCTCGCGGACGTAGCCCTGCAGATCCGGGGCGGCCGCGGCTACGAGACCGCCGCCTCGCTGGCTGCGCGCGGCGAACCGGCGATCCCCATCGAGCGCGCCCTGCGCGACCTCCGCATCAACATGATCTTTGAAGGCTCGAGCGAGATCATGCGGCTGTTCATCGCACGCGAAGCCGTGGACCCGCATCTGCAGCGCGCCGGCGCACTGGTCGACACGGAGGCACCCGCTTCCGCCAGGGCCCGCGGCGCAGTGGCGCTCGGCGCCCACTTCGCCGGCTGGTATCCCACCCTCCTCGCCGGTTGGGGACGTTGGCCCCGCTACGCCGACTTCGGCCCGCTCGCCGCCCACGTGCGCTTTGCCGAGCGCGCCGCCCGCAAGCTCGGCCGCACGCTCTTTTATGCCATGGCCCGCTACGGGCCCAAGCTGGAGAAGAAGCAATCCGTGCTGTTCCGCCTGGTAGACGCGAGCTCCGAGATCTTTGCCATCGCCGCCACCTGCACCCGCGCGGCCATGCTGGCCCGCACTCCGGCCGCGGAGCAGGACGCTGCGACCCTGGCAGACCTCTTCTGCCGCGGCGCGCGCCGCCGCGTGCAGCAGCGCTTCCACGAGGTGTTCCACAACGATGATGCGCTCGCCTACCGCATAGCGCAGCAGTTACTGCGCGGCGAGCACCGCTGGCTCGAAGCCGGCATCATCGAACCGCCCTCGGCGCGGCTCGCGGGCTGAGCCGTCCGGGAAAGCTCTTGCGGCCGGCAGCGCGCGGCTCTTACCTTGTGCCGCGTTCAATGACATCCAGCTCGGCGGGGTCGCGCCATGGCCCTCATCGCCGCCCTCCTTCCGGATCAGCTCGATCGGGATTCGCTTTCCCGCGCGGCACCGCCGCACCAGGTGCTGTGGGCCAGCTCCTGGCGTAACCTCCACCGCATGGTGCGGAAGCGCCCGGTAGCCGCCGCCGTTGCGGACTTGCACGCCGAGACGCGCAAGGACGGTGTGCTGCGCGTCTATCGCTTCGCGCGGCGCTTCCCGCTCACCCCCGTCATCGTCTGGGGCGAGATGGACGGCCGCGAGCTCTACCGGCTGGGCAAGGCGGGCGCATGGGACGTCGTGGCCTCGCGCGACGCCGATGACGCCCAGCTCGTGGGCGAGGTTCTGGAGGCGCTGCTGCAGGACAACCTGGCGCGGCTGCTGCTGGAGCGGCTCGAGCCGAGGCTGCCCGAGGAATCCCGCGAGATCGTGCGCCACGCCGCCAGCCACATCCCGGACCGCATCCAGGTCCCCGGACTCGCCGCCTTCTACGGCATGTCGGTCTCCACGCTGGAACGCCGCTTCGAGCGCTGGGGTCTGCCCACGCCCGGCCGGCTCCTGCTCTGGTTCCGCGTGCTCTATGGATTGCGCTGGCTGCTCGAGCCAGGCCGCAGCGTAGAATCCGTCGCCGACCAGCTCGGCTACTCCTCCGGCGCCGCCTTCCGCCGCGCCATCAAGGCGACCATCGGCGGCCGGCCCTCGCCGCTTCGCAATGCCAGGGGGTTTGATCAGGCCGTCTCTCGCTTCCTGGCCGAGTGCGCGGGCCAGACCGCCGCGGCCCCGCCCGGGGGTCATTGAGCATGGCCCGCTACGACCGCATTGCACCCCTCGAGCCGCCCAGCCGCGAACGGGCTTTCCCCGGCTGGCCCGTGCTGCGCGACCTCGAAACCCAGGAGCGCGATGCCGACCTCGCCCGCCGCGCACGGCTCCGCTTCCTCGCACTCCGGCCGGTCCGCCGGCTGCTCGAGCGCGGCCTCGGGAACGTGGCCGCCGAGTCCTACGAGCGGCAGATCGAGGGGGTGCGCGAGGAGCTCGGCCAGCTCTCCGCCCGCGACCCCGAGCGCGCACGCCTCGCCCACTTCCTGCACCACATCCGCGACCGCGAGCCCGCGCTCCTCGCCCGCGCGACACTCGAGGCGGGCGGCTTCGCCGAGACTGCCGGCTACCGGCAGGGCGCGGAAGAGTTCTACCGCACCGCGCTCGAGCTCGCGGAAGTGCAACACCTGCGCCTCGAGAAGCTCGAGGCTCTGCGCCGCCTAGGCACCCTCAGCCGCCCCATCTCTGCCGCCACCGCGGAGGCGTACTTCCGTCGCGCCATCGAGCTCGCACTCCCGGTGGGCGAGCACGAGGAATGGGCCCTGGCCATGGAGGGGCTCGGGTCACTGCAGCAGGAGCGCGGCCAGGCCGACGACGCCGCCAGCACCTTTCGGGAAATCCTCGAGCGCGGGCGCGCCTGGGGAGACGAGCGCATCATCGCGGGCGCCTCGGCCAGCCTGTGCACGCATGAACTGCGGGGCGGCCGCCTCGAGCGCGCTCTGGAACACGGCTGGACCGCGCTCGGCCTGCTGCAGGACGAGCCGCGGCGCTGCCTCGTCCTGGCCGACCTGGCGACCGCCTTCGCCCGGCTCGGCATCTTCCCGGCCGCCGAGCGCTGCTACCAGATCGTCGCCTTGCGCTCGCCGGAGCCGGGTCCGCGCGCCCAAGCGCGCGCGCGTCACGCCGCTCTCGCCGCCGAAGCCGGGGACGCAGCCTCATTCCGCAGCCGGCGCCAACAGCTCCTGAAGGAGGCCGGGGAGTTTAAAGCCCACCCGGCAGCCTACGCGGCCCTGCACCTCGAGCTGGGCCGCGGCTGCCTCCTCGCCGGCGACGCGGACTTCGCGCGCGACCACTTGCGCCAGGCGCTGGCCACGGCGAGAAAGCACCACTTCCCAGATGTCCTGCGGCGCGCCGAGGAAATGCTCCCGATCCTCGAGCACGCTGCGGCCGGCATCGAGCCCGCACGGCCCACGACCACACCACCCGGGACGCTGGCCCGACGGATCGCCGCCCAGGTCGAATCCTTCGGCCAAGCCCTGGTGCCCGCTTCGAGCTAGACGGGTGGCTCGCCACTAGGAGAGCAGGTCTCGCTCGCCTCGCGACACTTCGCGCACCCAGAGCTGGTAGTCAATGGCGGCGGCAAGCGCGGCCTCGATGCTGCGCACCACGTCCTGCTCGCCCACCTCGCGCCGCGCGCGCTCCACCAGTGCCGAGTCCAGGACGAAGGTGAAGGGTCGGCGCGGCTCGGACCGTTTCCCTCGTCGCTGCTGCGGCGCCCGACCACCCATCGAGCTCATGCCGGTTGCGCTCCCCGCCCGGGGTCTCTCTGCCGCTTCCCGCCCCACCCGCGGATGCTGGCGCCCGCTGCGGCGCAGCGCCATGGCACTTTCGGACAGCCGATGCGCTTGCGCCGCGCGAAGGTTTCGACATATTTGCTGCTCATGGAATCGAGGCCCAAGCAATTGATTGTGGTGGGCGACCGCGTGCTGATCGCCCCCGAGGAAGGGGAGGAGCGCAGTCGTGTAGGGCTCTACCTGCCGCCCACGGCCGTGGACAACCAGGCCGTCCAGGGCGGTTCGGTGGTAGCCACGGGCCCCGGCACGCCGATCTCGGCGCCCACGGACCTGGACGAGGAACCCTGGAAGATCACGGGAGGCGAAGCGCGTTATCTGCCGGTCCAGGCGCGCGTCGGCGATTACGCCATCTTCTTCCGCCGCGCCGCCGTCGAGATCAGCTTCGAGGAGAAGAAGTACCTGGTCGTGCCGCAGGCGGCGATCCTGGTGTTGATCCGCCAGTCCGCGCCCGCCGAAGCTGCCCGGTAGCCCGACCCGCAGCTCGCTCCCGCGCCCGTTCCTCCGCTCTGGCAAGCGTCTTCCCGACCGTAGCAGCCTCGTAAACCCGGAAGCGCCGGAAGCGGCCCCGGAAGCGCCGGAAGCGCCGGAAGCGGCCCAGCCGGAAGCGGCCCAGCCGGAAGCGGCCCAGGCTTGCGCGGACCGGCTGGCCGCGCCACATTTCTCAGCCGGCCTACCGATCCTCGACCTGGAAGCGCCATGAAAATCTTTCGTGGGCAGCAAACTTCTTTCCGCGCGCAGCGCCGGGCCATGCTGGAAGAGCTCGAATCGTTGGCCCGTCGCGCGCGGGTGCTGCCGCTGGTGGCGCCGGTGCTCCTGCTGGGCGGGTGGGGGCTGGGCAAGCTGACCATGCGGGCACTCGAGCTGCCAGGCGGGAGCGTCGTGCGCACGGGAGTGGCGGCCGAGCCCTCGCGCATCCACCTCGAGGCGCTGAGCCGGCATTTGCAGGCGCTGCGCGAGCACGGGACGGAGACCGCCGAATACGTGATGCTCTACCAGGCCCACATTGCACCTGTGGAGCGCGCGCTCTACCGGCGGGGCGTACCCCCAGGCACAGCGCGCAGGGTGGCGTGGCCACTGGTCGAGCACGCCTATCGCCGCGGCGTGGATCCCGCCACAGTGGTCTCGGTGCTGCTCGTGGAAAGCCGGGGCCGGCCTTACGCCACGAGCCCGGTCGGCGCGCGCGGGCTGATGCAAGTGATGCCAGACTGGGAAGGCCGCTGGCGGGGGTGCGGGCGCAACCTCTACGACATCGAGGACAACCTCTGCAACGGCATCAGCATCCTGGCGTGGTACCTGCGCCGGAGCGCGGGCGATGAGCGGCGCGCGCTCCTCGGCTACAATGGCTGCATCCGTGGCAGCAACACGCCCGACTGCTGGCGTTACCCGGACAAGATCGCGCGGCTGCGGCACCAGATCCGTCGGGAATTGCACGCGGGCCAGCGCGCCGCCCCGGCCGCCGCCGCACCCTGACCCACACAGGGGCGCGCTGCAAGCCGGGAGCAGCGCTCCCCGATCCAACCCCCAACCTGTGAGCAAAAGGGGGACGCACCGCAGGGCGGGAGCGGCCTCCCCCGAGAGGGTGTTCGGCCGGCACTCAGTTTGGATGCCAACCACAATGCCCACACCTCAGGGACTGAGTGCCGGCCACCCTCGAGGGGGAGGGCCGCTCCCGCCGCTCCCGCTCCTATCGCCCGAGTTCGGCCAGCAGGGCTGCGGCCGCGTGCGTCCCCTTCTCGAAGTTTTCCAGGCTGAGCCACTCGTCGGGCGCGTGCGCGTTCTCACCCGGCAGCCCGAACCCCATGAGCAGCACGGGCGCGCCCAGTACCCTCTCGAAGTCGGTCACAATGGGGATGGACCCGCCTTCGCCGGCGTAGACGGGCGGGCGGCCGAAGGCCTGCTCGAGCGCCCGCGCCGCGGCCTCGTACAGCGGTCCTTCGAGCCGCGCCCGCCACGGATGCCCGGACTGCAGCACCTTCACCTGCGCGCGGGCGCCCTCGGGGGTCATGCTCTCGACGTGCTGCCGGAAGATGCGCTGGATGCGCGCCGGATCCTGGTCCGGCACCAGGCGGCAGCTCACCTTGGCCATGGCCTGCGCCGGCAGCACTGTCTTGGGGCCCTGGCCCACGTAGCCGGAGAGCATCCCGTTCACCTCGACCGTGGGTCTCACCCAGACGCGCTCGAGCGTCGTCTGCCCCGCCTCCCCCTGCAGCGACGGGGCACCCGTTTCCTCAAGGAATTTGCGCTCGTCGAACGGCAGCTCCCGGATCTCCGCGCGGTAATCCCCGGCCTGGTTCACGTCGTCGTAAAAGCCGGGAATCGCGATTCTCCAGCTTTCGTCGTGGAAGCTGGCAATGATGCGGGCCAGGGCGGTGGCCGGGTTCACCACGGCCCCGCCGTAGCTGCCGGAGTGCAGGTCGCGGGCGGGACCCTGCACCTCGATCTCGAAGTAGGCGAGCCCGCGCAGTGACGCGCCGATGGTGGGCACGCCCGGCGCCACCATAGTGGTGTCCGAGACCACCACGGCGTCCGCGGCCAGCCGCTGCGCATTCGCCTCGACGAAGGGCATCAGGTTGACACTGCCCACCTCTTCCTCGCCTTCCACCAGCATGACCAGATTGACGGGCAGTCGGCCGGCGGAGCGCATGTGCGCCTCGAGCGCCTTTACGTGTAGGTAGAGCTGGCCCTTGTCGTCCACGGCGCCGCGGGCGTAGAGCCTGCCCTCCCGCGCCTCGGGCTGGAAGGGCGGCGTCGTCCACAGCTCGAGCGGCTCCGGCGGCTGGACATCATAATGCCCGTAGATGAGCACTGTGGGCGCGCCAGCGCCGGCGCCCCGCCACTCGCCCAACACGATGGGGTGGCCGGCTGTGTTTTCAATGGACGCCTCGAGTCCCACCCGGTCCAGCTCCGCCGCCAGCCAGTCTGCCGCGCGCCGTACATCCGGGTCGTGCTCCCTGCGCGCACTCACGCTGGGGATGCGCAGGAACTCGGTCAGCTCCTCCTGGAAGCGGGCGAGGTTGGCCTGGATGTAGGCGTGGAGGTCTGCACTCATGGTTCCCGCCTCTCGCTACCGCGACGGGCTGCCCGTCAGCTCGTCCAGTAGCGACTTGGCCTGATAGACGTTGCGCAGCGCCTCCAGGATGCCGGCAGAATGGACGCCAATTGACCTTCCCGCCTCGGTCATGTACACGAACTCGTTGGGCAACTGCTCGATGTTGCCGTCGAAGGCGATGCCCACGATCCGGCCCTCCCGGTCGATCATCGGACTGCCACTGTTCCCGCCCGTGATGTCCGTGGTAGCCACGAAGTTCAGGGGCACGCTCAGATTCACCGCGCTGCGCCGCTCCGCGAATGTGCGCGGCAGGGTCCAGGGCATCTCGTTCTTGAAGTTGTTGGCCCGCTCGTAGAGGCCGTAGAAGGAGGTGAAGGGAGATGCCACAGTGCCGTTGTACGGGTAGCGGCGGACCACGCCGTCCGAGATGCGCAGCGTGAAGGTGGCATCGGGAGGGAGCTGCGTCCCGAACACGGCGAACAGCGCCTTGGCGAGTCGCTCCTCCTGTACGGCTTCGCTGGCGTTGAGCTCGGCGGAGCGTGCGGCCAGCCGGCGGTACTCGGTCTCCATCACTCGCGCCAGCCGCAGCAGCGGATCGGACGTCGTGTCCAGCGCGCTGATCCCGGCGCCCAAGAGACCCTGGCGGAAGGCGACGTCGCCCACGCGCGTCCCGCGGATCAGTCGCTGGGCCGCCTGTGCCGGCGTCTCGCCCGGACGGAGCGCCTCCCGCACCGGCGGGTGGTCCGCTGGCAGGAATTCGCGGGCCAGCTCGAGCCTGACCTCCGTGAGCTGGACGCCGGTCTCGGGATCCAGCGGCGTGGGCCGGCCCAGGATCTGCTCCACCCGGCTGAGGTTCTCGCCGCTGAACTCCTGGGGCCGCTGCTCTTCAGGCTGCCCGCGGGCGTGCATCAGCCCGACCAGCAGGCTGGCGAGCTGCATGTGGGGCGCGGCAAAGCCGAAGAAACGGGGGTCGGTCAGGTTCAACGCGGGGGCGACCGTCAGCTTCTCGGCCTGGATCCGGGCAATGCGATCCCAGATGTCACCGTAACTCTCGCGCAGCTTCGCGTACGCCTCGACCTTCTGCCGGAACTCGCGCTCCCACCGGAGCTTCCGGCCCAGGAGCAGGGTGTCGTTC
>JACQVE010000287.1 GCA_016209965.1 Gemmatimonadota bacterium
GTTTGGCACGGCTCGCTCCACGAGGGCAGCGGCAGCATGAGCACCGGCAGTGGCGCCTTCGAGGGCGGCTACTCCTTCGGCTCGCGCTTCCAGGAGGCGGCCGGCACCAATCCCGAGGAACTGGTCGGCGCTGCCCACGCCGGCTGCTTCTCCATGGCCCTGGCCGCAGGCCTGTCCCGCGCCGGCTTCAAGCCCGAGCGCATCGACACCCGCGCCAACGTGCACCTCGAAAAGGTAGGCGAAGGCTTCCAGATCACGCGCATCGAGCTGGACACCGCGGGCACGGTGCCCGGCATTGACGAGGCCACGTTCCGCAAGCATGCGCAGGACGCCAAGGCTAACTGCCCCGTCTCGAATCTCTACAAGGGTGCCGAGATCGCCCTGAACGCTCGACTCCAGGGGTAGGCAAGGCCAGGATCTCGGGAATTTCTGGCAGGCTGGCCGGTTCCTTGTTTACGCTGATGCCGCCTCCTCCGCCGCCGGCGCACTCTCGGCGCCTGCGCCGCCGTCGCGCTCACCCCGTGGACGTCCCGGCCCGAGCCGGGCGCGCTCCGGCCGCAGGGCGAGCAGCGGGCGAAGCGCCGCGGCCAAAACCAGCGTCGCGCCGAAGGCGAGGACGAGAAGCGGACCCGTGGTGAGGTCCCAAGCGAAGGACACGGCCAGGCCGCCGGCAATGGCTACCCCCCCGCTGAACCAGGCAATGAGCAGGGCCCGGCCGAACGTGTGCGTGTAAAGGAACGCAATGGCCGCCGGAATCACCAGCGTGCTGAAGATCATGAGCACACCCGCCAGGTTCACCGAGAACGTGATGGCGATCCCGAACGTCAGGTAGAAGACGAAGTCCCACAGCCACACCCGCCTCACGGTGTCGGGCGCGAACGTCACGGCCAGCATCCGCCCGCGGAACAGGTAGTGGAACAGCCCGATCCCCGCGTAGACCGCCGCCATTTTCAGCACCGTCCCGCCGCTCACCCAGATAAGGCTGCCCGTCAGCGTTTCCTTGATGTGCTCGGCGCCCTCCGGGGTGAAGCTGGCCAGCAGGATCACGGCCGCGGAGGCCAGCACGTAGCTGATGCCAATGATCGCCTCCTGCGGCACGGCCCCGTTCTCCAGCCGCGTGAGACTGAAGAAGAGCGCACCCAGAACGGTAAAGCCGAAGGCAAACAGGTAGGACATGGTGGAGCCCGCGCCCGCGCCCAAGAGGAAGGCCACCGTGCTCCCTACGGCCGCTATCTGCGCGAAAGCCAGGTCCACGAAGATGACGCCGCGCCGGATCACATGCAGACCGAAGTACGCGTTCATCGCCAGGATCACCATGGCGGCCACGAAGGGGATCAGGATCAGGTCGAGCATCGCGCGAATCCTCTCGGTACGGGGATCAGGCCTTGCCGCCCTTGAACGCCTCGCCCAGGCCACTCACCCACGCGTCCACCATGTCGAAGTAGCTATCCACGCCGGGCAGCGCGCCGGGCTGGAAGGGGACCATGAGGTAGCTGGCGCCCGCCCGCTCGGCCACCCTCGCCACCTTCGCTCGGCCGTAGTACGTGCCGGCAATGATCAGGCGGATGCTCCGCGTCTTCATCAAGTCAATGAGCCTGGCGACATGCCGCGGCGTGGGCGGGATCCCCGGCTTCGGCTCGACGTACTCCGCGCAACGCACCTGGAAGCGGTCCTCGAAGTACGCCCAGTCCTTGTGATAGCAGATGATGTCCTTGCCCCGGAATGGCTCCGCCACGGCCAGCCAGCCGCCCAGGTAGCGGATGAGCGGCGTGCCCTGGTAAGGCGTCTGCTCCAGGAACGAGTGCAACTTCCCGCTCCGCGCCAGGCTGGCCAGCGTCTCGCCGCCCACCAGCTCTACCAGCCGCGCCCCGAACAGCCGCCGGTGGATTCGGACAGTGAAGTCGGCCAGACCCCGATCCCACACCGCGCTGCGCTCCGGCGCTACCGCCTTGAGCCCCGCCACCATGTTGCGAGCGATCTGGATGGCGTTGAGCGGGTCCGTGTAGAGATGCGGGTTGCCGTAAAGGTGGATGTCGCCGGCCGCCCGGTCCGCAGCCGCCGGGATGTCGAGCAGCTTGATCCCCGGGTAGGTAGTCACGTGGCCCGGCCCGCCCTCGCTCACCCGGGCATTGCCCGCCTTGTCCAGCAGCACCGGCGCCCACAGCTCCAGGTCCAGCCCGGTGGTCACGAACACGTCGGCGCGGCGCAGTTCGGCGGCAAAGCTGGGCTTGGGTCGCACGAAGTGCGCGTCCTCGTGGGGATCCGCAATCGCGGAGACCACCAACTGGTCGCCGCCGATCTCCCTGAGGATCGACGCGTACACGGGCAGCGTGGTCACCACGCGCACGGGTGCGGGCGACGCGGGCACCGCCGCTGCGGAACCGGGCGACGCGGCCGCCGTGCCGGCCAAGGTTGCCGCCCAGAATGTCAGGATCGAGCGCAGTCGCATTGAGCTTCTCCGATTCATTGTCGCACGGGCCCCCGCTCAGTACGTCTCGTGCTTGTGCGGGCCCATGGCGAACGTCATCTGGATCAGGAACTGGCGGAAATCGTCGCCCGGCCGGCTCAGGAAATCGTACTCGGCGCGCAGCCGCACAAA
>JACQVE010000288.1 GCA_016209965.1 Gemmatimonadota bacterium
CCCACGCCTCCTGCGCCCAGTCCTCCGCCAGCGCGTCCTCGCCTGCCAGCCGGCGGGTGATGGCGACGACGCGCGCCGCGTACCGCTGATAGAGCTCGCGGATCGCGCCGCCATCTCCCTGCTGTGCGCGCAGGATCAGCTCGCCTTCGCTCATGAGCCGCTCATGTTTCTATTCTTTCGATGCACATGTAGGCCCCAGGGGTTGCCCGTGGCATCGCGGGCTCCTCGCCTCCGGCTGTCGGGCTCGGGCTCGGGCTCGGACTGGCACGGGCTCGGGCTCCCGGCCCATGTGCCAGTGCCGTTCCCAGCTCTCGGCTCACGCATCATAGCCGGCGACGGCCCTTGCTGCCCGACCTAGCCCGGATCTTGCCTTCCGGAGCCTGGCGGCACGCGCCGGGTGGCGCGAGGCAGCGTTATCCAGGGAGAGAATGCCGGCTCGAAACGTCCTCGTCTCGCCCTTGCTGGCACTGCTGCTCTGCTCGCGCGCGGCTGCCGCGCAGTGGCGCGACATACCCGACGAACTCGGCAACCTGGCCGAGGACATCGCTTACCTGTGGGCCGCTCCCTCGCGGCTGGACGAGGATGACATCCCGGGCGTGATCGGCGTGCTGCAGGCCGTCGTCGTCAGCGGCGCGCTCGGCCGCGCCGCCCATCGTGCTGCTGGGGTGGAGCGTGTCGTTTTGACACGGGGCGCGCCTCGGACAAAGGGGACCTGGAGCAAGCGCGCGAGACCCACAGTCGGCTGGCCGATGCCGCACAGAAGCGAGTGGCCTGAAGCGGCGCTGGCGGGTGATAGCCGCCGGCACCGGGTTTGCCGCATGGGTGGAAGGGTGAGCGTTGGTGCTGGACCGGCCCTGAGGCGAGGCATGTGGCGGAGGATTTTGGCGGACGGGTGCGAATGGGAGGTTCGCGTGGTGGCGGCGGAGGCGAACAGCCGCGCCGGCGGCGCGCCAGTCGAGGAGATCCTCGAGTTCTGCGCGGTGAACGCCGTCCGCTCTCCCCGGCGCGTTACGGTCGCCGGCGGCTCGCTGCAGCGGATGGATGACGCGGCGCTGCTTGCCGCCTATCGCCGGGCCCGCACCATTGGTGGTGACCACTATGGCCGGCCGGGCAAGCGCATGAGCGATGTGCGGGGGTAGGGTGGTGAGTTTGCGGGCGTCGGGCTCCGAGTTCCGTGGATGCTCCTCGAGCCGCGCGCATCGCCGGGTGGGGGCGGGAGCCTCTGCGCTTCAGTTCTCGCTTCCCGTGGATGCTCCTGGAGCTGGGAGCATCGCCAGGGGCAGAGCCGCGAGCCTGGGGGCGTCCGGCCGCGCGGCGGTGGGGTGCGGTGGCGCATGGCCGGAGGCAGGCCGTATCTAGCCAGCGCTGGCCGGCAGACTGAGGCGGCCGGGAGCTACCTGGCGGCGGCAGCTTTCAGAACACGCGGATGCTGGCGCCGATGCTGAGGGCGAGGTCATGCACCAGGTGGCGGCCGGCACTGGAGCGGTGCGGCGCAGGTCCGCCGGGCCGGCCGAGGCCGCCTGCCTGCTCGGCCATAGCGGCTGAGCGGCTCAGGTAGTCCTCCAGCTCCGCGACCACTGTCATGCGCTTCCACGCCCACTCTGCCCCTAGGCCGAACTGCGCGGTGAAACTGGTGTGCGTGTCCGAGCCTGCGGAGAAGCCGCCCCAGGCCCCGTCCGCGCCCTGCCACTGGAAGGTGTAGCGCTTGAGGCCCACGCCCAGGCCGGCAAAGGGGCGGACCCAGCCGTGCCACCCGGGCGGCGAATAGAGGACGCCGGCGGTCGCGGCTCCGATGGCGACGGTCGCCTCGGGCTGGATCAGGATGTCTGGGCAGAAGACGCTAGCCTCCGGCCGGCTCGATCCCGTGCAATCCCAGGTGGCCGTCATCTCCGAAGACAGTGCTCGAAGCAGCGTCAGCCGGCCCGCCCAGGCCGAGCCCTCCCGCGCCACACGGGAGCTGATTCCCAGCGCGACGACGGGTCCGACCCGGCCGAAGCGGAGGAAATTACCGTCATCGAGGCGCGGCCCGCGGCCGAGCTGGTTGGCCGTCATGATCACGGCGGCACGCGGCGCGACGTGCACCCGCCACGGCGCCTGTGCGCGGGTGGCCGGCGCCAGAGCGAACCCACCGAGACTGCAATACAGGAGTGCGAGGCAGGTACGGCGCATCGGTGACGTGTCCGCGAGGAGAATTGTCTGTGATACTAAACGGCGCGCCGGCCGGGTTTGTGACGGCCCGGACGATGGACCTGGCCGCTCGCCAAGCCTCATTAGTCCTTGTTCAGGCGCAAGCGTAGGGGTGTGGGGCGTCGGGCCGCGGGCCCCGCGCCGAGGGCGTGGCGGCCCAATGCTGCGGCGGGCAGCGCGAAATGCCAGGACTGCGAGAGCGTTCGCATAGAGGGGTGCTGCCCAGGTGTAACGCATCTGGTCACCTGTTCTTGAGGGTTGCAGGCTCCGAGTCCCGCCGCTACGGGACGACACCGAAGAGGCGGTCGCGCACGGCCGTCTGCCCCGTCACCAGGTTGGTGATCCGGAGCTGCAGGCGGTAGCCTCCGGGGTGGAGCTGGGCGGCGACGCGCCGGACCTCCTGGAGCGTGTTGGGCGCGGCAGAGGTAGCAACCCCCTCGAAGCCGAGCTGGACCCCCCTCTTCCCGCCCAGCAACGCCCGCAGGGGGCTCAGGAGACCGTCTCGGCCTGCCGGTCGGACCTGGATCTCGGTGCGATACGGCACGCCGGCCGGGAGGTTATAGATCTCATAAAAGAGGCGGAACGCGCCACTGGAGGGGAACTGGCCGGGCGGAACCATGGCCAGGGACACGTCGCCGCGCCGCCACGCCCCCTCGCGGTCCGCCTCCGCCAGCACCAGGTCGCTCAGCATCAGCCGGTCACCCGAGTAATCCGGTACGGCAAGCGGCCCCCCGTAGAGCTGGCCCGTCGGGGAGCCTGGCACTTCCACCGCGACGCGGTACAGCGCGGAGTCCGAAGGCGAGACCTCCAGGCTAAGATGCGCACGCAGGTAATCCCCCGGCTTAAGGGGTGCGTCAGCCTGGAAGCTCTCAACCGTGTCCCGGCGCGCGATCCGGCCCGTCGCCGTGTCTAGCACGATCAGGCGCATGCCGAGCGTGTAGCGCGTCTTCCCCTCCGCGCGGCTGGCCTCCAGTCGTTCACCGGGCACTGCCAGGGCGGCGACCAACTCGGTTCGGCCGGCTGCCCCGCGGAAGGTCAAGAGGTCGTAGTAGAAGGGCAGCTCGCGCTCGAAACGGGGCAGGTCCGTATCTCGGGCGAGGGCGGCGAACATGCGCTCGCGCAGTCTCGACCGTACCTCCAGGTACGGCATGGCCGCCTCCGCGAGTGCCCCACGCGGGTTCCCAATCTCGACCATGCGCAACCGGCCAAGGATCTGTCCGTACCTAGCGCGCCGGGCGGCGGCGCATCCCGCAGCCAGCGCCAGTGGTACTCCCGCAGCGCCCTCGCCAGGCGGCGGTAGTGCGAGGCCACCCGTTGTGTGGTGGTGATGCCGTCTCGCGCCGCCCGCTCCTCCCAGAACCGGCGGATCCAGGCGGCGCGCCCGGCCAGATCCGCTGAGGCCCAGGCTTCTTTCTCCTCCGGTCCCGCGATGAAGGCGAGATCATCGAAATAGCGCTCCGCCGCGGCCGGCGTGAGGTGCTGCAGTCCCGCGAAGTAGGCCTCCGCGCCAGCCGAGTCTGTCCCTGTTTGGGTGAACCGGGCGGCGGCCCGCGCCCGGAGCGCCAGCGCGGCATCGCCCCCAGACCGCAAGGCCGAATCGGCGGCGGCGAGCGCGGCTCCAGCGTGCCCGACCGCGGTCTCGAGCTCGGCGCGGAGGAACCACAGCTCCGGGTCGCCCCGCCCCGCAGCCGAGACGCTTTCCAGGGCCTTCCGGCCGCGCTTCAGATCTTCCGCTTCGCGCGTTTTCATGGCCAGCTCCGCCAGCGCACGAGCGGGCTCGACGAAGGCGGGCTCCAGTTCGAGGGCGCGGGCGAAGGCGTTGCGTGCCAGCGCGCTCGCGTCGAGGCCGATCCCCCCGCCTACTGCGCTCATTCCCGGGGAACGGACAAGCGGCGCTTGGAGATAGCTCAGCCCGAGCGCGAAATAGGCCCAGGCGAACTGGGGATCACGGCGCGTTGCCTCCTCGAGAGCCAGACGGGCCGCTTCCGCGTCGCGCTGCGCGCCGCTTAGCTGGAAGCGACGGAGCGCGATCAGGCCGCGCGTCACGCGGGACGCGGCCGAGGGTTGGTCCGGAACCGTTTCCGGGGCGGCCAGTTTCTCGAGCGCCTGGATATCCGCTGCGACCGTGAGCGATTGCCAGAGCCGGGCGAGGTCGGTGTGCTGGGCAAAGGCATTGCTTGGCAGCAGCAGCGTGACCAGCGCCGCCACCCACGCGGCGATCACGACGACCGTGGCCCGCCGCTTACTGCTGCAGCCACAGCACCGTGCCGGAAGCGAGGGGAGCGAGCAACATGAAGCGCGTCTCATCCTTCGAGGTGTACGAGTCCAGGGTGTACGAGTCGCCCGTTTCGAGGCCGGGCAGACGATTGCCGCTCGCCGGCGCGGCCTATTCTGCCGCCAGCACCTTCTCGTAGACCTGGCTCAGGGGGAGGGTACAGCCGACGGACGAGAGCTCCACGGTCTCGCTGAGTCCACGGAATTCGGTCAGGAGCCACTCGCGCGGGCCCTGCCGCAGGTAGCGCTCGACGCGCGGCTCGTCCTGCGCCACGAGCAGGTACACCTGGAGCGATTCCAGGCCCCGGTAGTGCTCGGCCTTGCGGCCGCGGTCGTAAGCCTCGGTGGATGGAGAGAGGACCTCGATCAAGGCCGTGGGGTTGAGCAGGGTGTCTACTTGCTCGTCCTCGAACTCCGGGTCGCCGCAGACCACGGCAACATCGGGATACGTATACAGCCCCGTCGATTGCACCTTGACGCGCATATCGCTCGGATACACCTGGCACGGGCTCTCGCGGAGCTGAGTGCCCAGCGAGACGATCAGGTTGGTGACGATCAGGTTGTGTTGCCTGCTCGCCCCCGTCATCGCGAACACCTCGCCCGCGTAGTACTCGCTCTTGTATTCTGCGCGGCGCTCGGCTTCGAGGTATTCCGCCGGCATCATCCGAGGTCTCGGCTGGGTGGACACGGGCATCTTCCCCGAGGAATCCGTGGGCACGCTTCCTCCCGGGCGCATGGTTAGAGTCGGCTCCGGGGCGGCGCCATAGCCGTCCGGGTCGGGCGTGCCACCCGGGCCCGGCGGCTGGTCTCTTCTGGTGTGGATGTCATTGACTGCCCCCTGGGGGCGCCAGCCGTCTCAACCCGGAAGGAGTGACCCCGTCGCATTGCTGACCGGTCTTCTGCCGACCCGGTGCTAGGGACCATCAGCCCAGTCGGGTCCTCGGCCGCTCCTGCCGCTCGCCGTCCACTTCGAGGTCCACGCGTTCGTTGTAGAACGCGATCAGCCCCGCGATCCTGGTCGCGGCGGGCAGCGGCTCCGGGTAGTACCAGGCGATATCGCGGTGCAGCCGGGCGGGGGTGCGGACGTGGTGATAGCTGGCCAGGCCTTTGTAGGGACAGCGCGTGTGGCGGTCGCTGGGCTCGAGCAGATCCGCCCGCACATCCTCGGCTGGTATGTAGTAGCGCGTGGGCAGGCCGGTCTCGAACAGCAGCCGCGGCCGGCGCGTCTCCGCTACCAGCTCGCCGTCCAGCGTGATCTTCACCTGGCGTGAGCTGTCCAGGACATCGAACCGGTGGTACGGGTCGCGAGGGTGGACGAAGACCTGCTCCTCCTCCTCGAACCAGGCATCCACTCGGTCCCAGTAGAAGGCGTAGTAGCCCCCCAGCCAGTGCGCGGCGGGCAGCGGCTCGGGGTAGGCCCATAGCGCGTTCTCGGAGGTCCGGTCACCTGCGACGATGGACCAGTAGGCGGCCTCTCCCTTGAACGGGCAGTGGCTGGTATGCTCGGTCCGCTGAAGGTAGTCCCAGCGGAGGTGCGCTTCGGGGAAGTAGTAGACGGGCTGGTACGCCGTCTCGTGCAGCAGCTTGACGCGCCGGCTGTCGGCGATGGTCTCGCCATTGAACGCCACCCGCACGCGCCGGGGCGAGTCCTCGAAGTACAGGATGTGCTCGGGCGCGTCCGGCTCGAAGTTGAGCTGGCCGAGTCGCGGGCGGGCGAACGGGCCGGTGCCGATGGTCAGAGACATGGTGACCTCCAGCGAGTTGCCAAGGCGAGCTTGGCGGCGAAGCTCCGGAAAAGCTGTTCCGCTGTCGAGGGAGCGAGCGGTTGGACTCCTCCTTGAAAGACCTGCCGGGTAGACCTCGGCTAGGGGAAGGCTGCAGCATCAGACATAACCGGTCTGCCTGATCGCTGCTGGCCGGCTCCCCAAGGGGGAAGCTAGGCCTGGTCCGGGGGCGAGGCAATGGTGGCCCGGAACAGTGGCCCGGAAGTTGGCGCGGCCCCTATTGCCGGGAAGGACGCCGGCTGGTAGTCTGGCGAGAGGCCGCCCGCCGGCAGGCCTCGTGCTCCTCCGCCCCGTCGCCAGCCCGTCCACAGGTCCGGGGCGTTTTCCCAGTAGAATCCATCTAGCCCGTGAGTCCCGTCATGCTCAGGAAACCGGCGTTCTGGATCGCGTTCGCACTCGTGACCGTGGCGAGCCTCGCCTTTGCCGCGCGCTACTTCGAGAAGGCGTTCCCGATTGTCACGATCGACCTGCGCATGGACCGGGCGGGCGCGCTGCGCTCGGCGCAGGAGCTGGTGGCCGGGCGGGAGTGGGGGCTGGAGGGGTTCCGTCAGGCGGCGTCTTTCGGCGAGCAGGACGATCAGGTCCAGACGTACATCGAGCTGGAGGCGGGCGGAAGCGAGGCGTACATCCGCATGCAGAGGGATGGGCTGTACCAGCCCTACATCTGGACGGTCCGCCGCTTTCAGGAGAAGCAGGAGCGGGAGGCGGAGCTGCGGTTTACTTCCAGCGGCGACCCCTACGGCTTCACGCTGAAGCTGCCGGAGGCGGAGCCGGGTGCCGCCCTGCCGGCGGAGGCGGCGCGTGCGATCGCGGAGCGGGGGGCGGCGGCGTGGGGGATCGATCTGGGCCGCTACCGCGGGATCGAGGCGTCGCGCGAGGTACGGCCGGGCGGGCGGGTGGACCACAGCTTTGTCTACGAGCTGCCCGAGACGCGCTACGGCGAGGCGCGCTTCCGGCTGCGGCTGGGAGTCGGTGGCGATCGGTTCTCGGGGCTGACCCATTTCGTGCACGTGCCGGAAGGCTTCCAGCGGCGCTACCAGGAGATGCGCTCGGACAACGATACCATCGCGCTGCTGGCCTTTTTCGCGGCCGTGCTGCTGTTCATTCTGGGTGGCTGCGGCGTGGGCGTCTTCTTCCTGCTCCGCCAGCGCTGGGTGACCTGGCGCAGGCCGCTGGCCTGGGGCCTCTTCCTGGCCGGGCTGGGGTTCGCGGCCAGCCTGAACGCGCTGCCGCTCGAGTGGATGGAGTACGACACGGCGCTGTCCAGCCGCGGGTTCCTGCTGCGCCAGGTGGGATTTGCGCTGGCCGGGCTGCTGGGCGGGGCGGCGTTCGTCACCCTCATCTTTCTGGCGGCCGAGAGCCTGTCGCGGCGGGCGTTCCCGCATCACATCCAGCAGTGGCGGCTCTGGTCGAAGGGCGTGGCGGGCTCCACGGCGGTGCTGGGGCGCACCACGGCGGGCTATCTCTGGGCGGGCCTGGACGTCGCCTTTGTGGTGGGCTTTTACTTGCTGGCGCGGAACTGGTGGGGGTGGTGGACGCCAGCCGAGGTGCTGCTCCAGCCTGATCTGCTGGCCACCTATTTCCCCTGGCTGGCCTCGCTCACGCCCTCCCTTACGGCCGGCTTTGTCGAGGAGAGCATGTTCCGCGCGATCCCGCTGGCGGGCGCGGCGCTGATCGGGGAGCGGCTGGGCCGGCGCCGGGCCTGGATCCTGGGCGCGCTGGTGCTGCAGGCGTTGATCTTCGCCTCGGCGCACGCCAATTACCCGGGCCAACCGGCGTATTCGCGGGTGGTCGAGCTCATGCTGCCCTCCCTCGCCTTTGGCGCGGTCTTCCTCTACTTCGGTCTGCTGCCGGCCATCATTTCGCATTTCATTTACGACCTGGTCTGGTTCTCCCTGCCGCTGTTTGTCTCGGACGCGCCCGGCGTATGGCTGGACCAGATGCTGGTGGTCTTGCTGGGCCTGACGCCGCTCTGGGTGGTGCTGGCCAGCCGCTGGCGCTTCGCCGTGGCAGCCGTGCCGGCCGGGGCATACAACCGGGCGTGGCAGCCGCCCGTCGCCGTGGTGCTGGAAGCGGCCGTCCCGATCACAGCGGGCACGGCAGTCCATGGAGTCAAGGAGTCAGACGACGGGGCCGCTCTGGCCGGGGCGCCGGCGGCCGCGGCTCCGGCCTTAGCCCTGAGCAGCGGGCGGGCGCAACGCTGGGCGGTGATCGCCGGGGCAGTGGGGCTGGTGGTCTGGGTGGGCGCGGGCGAGTTCCGCGCGGACGCGCCGCGACTCGAGCTGCGGCGCGAGCAGGCGCTCGAGCGCGCGCGCAACGCGCTGGCCGAGCAGGGTGTGGAGCTGGGGCCGGAGTGGAAGCCGCTCCTCTCGGTTGCGGGGCAGCCGGAGCAGGAGGACCGCTTCATCTGGCAGGCGGGCGGGCGGGAGGCGTACGGCGGCTTGCTCGGGACGTATCTCGCGCCGCCGCGCTGGCGGGTGCGCTTCGCGCGCTTCGAGGGGCCGGTCGAGGAGCGGGCGGAGGAGTACCAGGTGGTGCTAGCCCCTGACGGCCGGGTGCTCGAGCGCCAGCACCGGCTGCCGGAGGCGCGTCCCGGGGAGAGCCGGTCCGAGGAGGAAGCGCGGCGCATGGCGCGCGCCTACCTGGCGGGGCCGCTGGGCGCCGATACCCTTCATTTCCGCGAGGTTTCGGCTGAAGCCTCGAAGCGCCCCGCCCGGCAGGATTGGACCTTCACCTTTGCGGACACGGTCAGCTACCCTCTGGAGGATGGCGAAGGGCGGCTGGAGGTTACGATCGCGGGGGGCGCGGTGGTCGGCTCGCGGCGCTACGTGCACGTGCCCGAGGAGTGGCAGCGGCGGGAACGCGACCGGCGCAACCTGCTCGACTTGATCAGCATTTCCTGCGCGGTCCTTTTCGGCCTGATCGTGGCCGGCGCGCTGGTCGCCGCCGTCGTGCGGTGGAGCCGCCGGGATTATTCCGTGGCCGCCTTTGCCGCTGCCACTGGCGCGATTGCCACGCTGGCGCTAGTCGAGGCGTTTAACGGCTGGCCCACGCGAGTCGCGCGCTTCAGCACAGCCGAGCCTTTCTCGCACCAGGTCTTTGCAGCACTGGGAGGGGACGGGCTGGGCTTGCTCTTCGTTGCCACGGCGTTTGGGCTGCTGGCGGGGCTGGCGCACCGTTGGAGGCGCGCGCAGGCGCCCCCGCCACTCGAGCCGCTGGGCGCCGGCCTGGCACTCGCGGCACTGGCAGTGGGGGTTTCCGCCGCGCTCGGTGGCTTCCTGCCGTCCCTCGGCCCGCACTGGCCAGGCTACGGCGCGGCGGGCGATTTCGTGCCCTTCCTCGCGACCAGCCTGGACCCCCTGATGGGCACGATCTGGTGGACGCTGCTGCTGCTGCTGGGGCTCTCCGCGCTGGACCGGTTCACCGCCCGCTGGACGCGGCGCCAGGCGCCCGGCGTGATCCTGGTGGTGGCTGCCGGCCTGGTCGTGGCAGGGCTGGGTGGCCCGGAGAGCTTCGGCGCCTGGATCGTGCATAGTGGCTTCGCGGGGCTGGCCGGCCTGGTACTGTACCGGGTCGCCCGTCACACCCACCTGGCGGTGGTCCCCGGCGCCGTCGCGGGCGCGGGCATCCTGGAACAGGTCCAGGCCATGGTGCTGCGGCCCCACGCCGGCAGCTTCTCCGGCGCGCTTGTCGCCAGTCTGCTGCTGCTGGCATTGGCGGCGTTCTGGACCCAGGCGCTGCTCGGGCGCCCAGGCCTGCCGGCGCGGCTCGCGGCCCTGGCTGGGCAGCGGCGCGCCACCGTGCCGGCCGTGGCGGAGTAGCCGGATGCGCGGGTGCGCAGGTACGCAGGTACGCCGCGAGACAGAGAAGGCGTGACACGGCGAGACGGGGACACGGCGAGGCTCATGGCGATCCCCTTTTCCGCGCGCGGCGCGGCCCATCTCGAGTGCACGCGCTGCGGCCAGTGCTACGAGAGCGAGCGGCTGTGGCAGCTCTCGCCGTGCTGTGAAAAGCCGCTCTTCGCCTGCTACGCGCTGGACCGGCTGCGCCCGCATTTCCGGCCGGGCGACCTGGCGGCGCGGGGGCCGACCGTCTGGCGCTATGCGGAGGTGCTGCCGGTCCGCGACCCGGCATTCCGTCTGACCCTCGGCGAGGGGTTCACGCCGCTCCTGGCCACGCCGCGACTCGCCGCCGAGCTGCGGCTCGAGCGGCTCTGGGTCAAGGACGAGGGGCAGAACCCGACGGGCAGTTTCAAGGCCCGCGGGCTGGCAGTGGCGGTAGCGCGGGCGTGGGAGCTGGGCGTGCGGGCGGTCGCGATCCCGTCGGCGGGGAACGCGGGGTCGGCGGCGGCGGCGTACGCGGCGGCGGCCGGTCTCGAGGCGCACGTGGTGGTGCCGCGGGACACGCCGCGCCCGATCCTCGAGGAAATCCGGTCGCTGGGCGCGGAGCTCGAGCTGGTCGACGGCTTGATCACGGACGCCGCCGCGCGGGTGGCCGAGGGCGCAGCGGTCCACGGCTGGTTCGACCTCTCGACGCTCAAGGAGCCGTACCGTGTCGAGGGGAAGAAGACGATGGCGTACGAGCTGTTCGAGCAACTGGGCAGGCGGCTGCCGCAGGTGATTCTCTATCCCACGGGCGGCGGCACGGGGCTCGTGGGTATGTGGAAGGCGTTCCAGGAGATGGAGCGACTGGGCTGGATCGGGCCGGAGCGGCCGCGCCTGATCTCCGTGCAGGCGGCGGGGTGCGCGCCCGTGGTGCGGGCGTGGGAGGCGGGGGCGGATGCGGCCGAGCCGTGGGCTGATGCGCAGACCTATGCCGCGGGCCTGCGGGTCCCCCGTGCCGTCGGCGACTTCCTCATGCTGCGGGCGATCCGGGAGTCAGGTGGTGCCGCCGTCGCCGTAGCCGATGACGAGATGGCCCGCGCCGTGGCCCTCGTCGGCCGCACCACCGGCATCTTTGCCGCGCCGGAGGGTGCGGCGACCGCCGCGGCCGTCCCCTGCCTGCTCGAGCGGGGGTGGCTGCGCGGCGACGAGGAGGTGGTGCTCTTCAACACGGGCAGCGGGCTGAAGTACGCCACGGGTTGAGGCGCCCGGGGAGCGGGACCGGGCGCTCAGCATGCTGGCGAAGTTCGACGAGCGGGCGAAGTCGTCGCAGCAGGAAAACGACGGGGATCTGACCCTCTACCCGTTGCATCTGGCCGACGAGGGCACCGACACCATGGAACAGGAGAAGGACTTCCTGCTGGCGAGCAAGGAGGGGCGTCTGGTCTACTGGATCGACGAGGCGCTGCGCACGTTGTACAAGGAGCCGCGGCGCTATGGCAGGTGCCAGGAGTGCGGCGAGGAGATTGTGTTTGCGCGGCTGGACATTGTGCCCTGGGCCAAGCTGTGCATTGCCTGCCAGCAGCTCGAGGAGTCCCGCTTCGGCGAGGCGGCCTGACCTGGGGTGGCCGTTACCAGTCTCTGTAGGCGCTGGCTGCCGCCCGGACGCCTAACCGGATCTTGGAGACAGAGACTCGCACGCGCCCCCCAATTGGAGGCCGAAGCCCACGGCCAACATGCACCAGGCGATAAGGCGGAGAACCCAG
>JACQVE010000289.1 GCA_016209965.1 Gemmatimonadota bacterium
GGCGACGGCCGTGATCGTGCACGCGAGTCCCGCGGCCGGCATACTCGACTTTGCCGAGCGCAACGCGGTGGACCTGATCGCTATGGCAACGCACGGCCGGGGCGGCGTCTCCCGCATCATGCTGGGCAGCGTAGCGGACAAGGTGCTGCGCGGCGCGCGTGCGCCCGTCCTGCTCTACCGGCCGCCGGTCCGGCTGCACGGCGCCGGCGCTGCGCGCGGGCGGCTTGCCGTTGCGCGCCGCGGGCGCAGCGCCCCTCGCGCCCCGGTCAGCGGGCATCCCCTCCGGTCCTGATCCCGTTGGCGGCCGTGCCGCGATCAGTGGCGCACGTGCTCAGGCCCAGCAACCTCCCCCTTTGCCGACCAACACCGCTGTCATCCCGAGGGTAAGCCGCGGCACCGCGGCTTCCCGGCGCTCCCTCACACCTCCATGATCAGCCGCACATCCGGATCGATCTGCGCGGCGGCGCTCCGCCGTGTGAGCCAGGAGCCGGTAAAGAACACCAGCAGCGAGAGTACCAGCGCGCCGCCCGATACCGTTACGCCTGCCGGAAAGCTGTACACGTGGAAGTAGGCCAGGCCCTCGAACGCCAGGGTGAAGAGCAACCCGGTGGCGATGGAGGCAATCGCGCCGGCACGCGTTGCCCCCGCCCAGTTCAGCCCGATCGCCAGTGCGGGCACGAGTGTCGACGCGAACAGTCCCCAGCCGAAGATCCCGAGGAACGCCACCAGGGTCCCCGGCAGTTGCGCCAGTAGCGCCGCAGCCAGGGAGATCCCGACCGTGCCGGCGCGCCCCCAGAGCAGCTCGTTGTGCAGCCGCCGGCCGAAGGCCACCGGCAGATCGTGGGTGACGGCGGCCGCGGCAATGTTCATGAACGAGTTGACCGTGCTCATGATGGCCGCCGCCACGCCGGCGAAGACCAGGCCGGCCAGCAGCAGCGGGGTGAAGCGGAGCAGGAGGGTGGGCGTGGCCAGATCCGGATGGCTGAGGGGCGGTATCGCCTCCCCGATCACCAGCGCCTTGGCCGCAACGCCGACGCCGAAGTAGAGGAGCAGCGTCAGCATCAGGGCCAGCGTCATGAGCAGCGGGTACCAGCGCAGCCGCATCGGGTCTCGCAGCATGTAGAACTTGTGCAGCACCTGCGGCTGGCCCAGTGCCCCCAGCCCGAACACGAAGTAGAAGGAGAGTGCGGCCATGGGCGAGAGCTTCCCCCACGGCGCCATGGACGCCGGCTCCGCATGCAGAATGCTCCGGGAGATGTTGGCCAGCCCGCCGCCCGCGTCCAGCGCAAAAAGGAAGACCAGCACCGAGGCCAGGGCCATGAGGCTCCCCTGGAAGACGTCCGTGTACACGCCCGCCAGGATGCCGCCCGACGCGGAGTAGGCCAGCACAATCGCCATGCCCAGCCAGATGCCCCAGCCCAACCCCACTCCGAATATGGCGTCAATGACCACGCCGAGCGCCAGCAGGTTGGTCGCCATGTAGCCTACGACGGCGACCAGGATCGCAGTCGCCGAGAGCCCCTGCGCCAGTCGCGAGCGGTAGCGCGCGCCCACCGCGTCCGGCACGGTGATCAGCCCGCGCACCTCGCCCAGCAGCCGCAGCCGCTTGGCCAGCAGCCACGCCGTCATGGTGCTCGTGATGGGTGCGGGAAGGATAATGAACAGCGCGCCCAGCCCGACAGCATAGAGGAGCCCCGGCCCGCCCACGAAGGCGAAGCCGGACAGGGTCGAGGCCATGGCGGCAAGCGAGAGCGTGATCAGCCCGATGCCGCGCCCCGCGACAAAGAAGTCACTGGCCGTGCGCGTCCGCCGCAGCGCCCAGGCGCCGATCGCCGCCACGGCCGCGAAGTAGAGCAGCGCGATCGCCACCACGGCCGGCTGCGCCAGCCGCGGCAGCGGCACGGCCTGAAGCAGCGGCACCACTCTAAGGCTTGAACGCCCGCATCACCATGGCGAGCGCGCCAAACGACGCCGCGACCTTGCGTGTCTCGGGATTGGCACCGCCGTTCCTGACCAGCCGCAGCGCCGCTGCGTAGAGCTCCGGCAGCAGCGCCACGACCTCGCGCTCGAACCAGGTGTGCCCTTCGGCGGTATGGGCCGCCATCACGAAAGATCCTTTGGAAACTGGCTGGGCAGCCTCGCTGCGGATGGAGGCAGCCAGCCTACACTAGTGTGCGCGGCCCCGCCTGGGAATAGCCGCGCCTGACGGACTCGCGCGAACGCGCCCGCGCAGCTAATCTTCCCGGAAAGCTGCTGCCCCCGAGTCCCATCCCCCTTCGCCACCGCTTGCCCATGGCCGGAACACTTGCCGCCCGCCCCCCCCGCCCCCGCTGGCGCTGCGCCGCGCATGCCCTGACGACCCTCGCCGCGCTACTGGGCAGCCGCCCAGCCGCCGCGGCACAGTGGAAGCCGCAGCAGAGCGGCACCACCACCGAGCTGCGCGGCCTTGCCGCCGTCAACGAAGCTGTTGCCTGGGCTGCCGGCCGTGACGGCATTTACACGCGTACCACCGACGGCGGCTCGAGCTGGACCTCCGCCAGCGTGCCCGGTGCCGCAGACCTCTACTTCATCGATGTCCACGCCGTCAGTGCCGATACCGCGTTCCTCCTCGGAACCGACTTCCGCGGCAGCTACGGCGCCGTTTACAAGACCACGGATGGCGGCGCGCATTGGGTGCGCCAGTACCAGAAGCGGGCGCCTGGCGTCTTCTTCGATGGCATGGCCTTTTGGGACGCCGACCACGGCGTAGCCTTCAGCGACCCGGTGGATGGCAGCTTCCTGATTGTCACGACCGCGGACGGCGGCGCCACCTGGACCGAAGTGCCCCGCGACCGGATCCCACCGCCCCGGGCCCGCGAGGCCGGATTCGCCGCGAGCGGCAGCGGGATCGTCGTGCAGGGCTCCAGCCGCGCCTGGTTCGGCACCGGCGGGAGCGCCATGGCCCGCGTGTTCTTCACCCTGGATGGTGGCGCCACCTGGGCCGCCGCGGAGACGCCGCTCGCCGCCAGCCAGACGGCGGGGATCTTCGCCCTGGCGTTCCGCGACTCGCTAAACGGCGTGGCGGGCGGCGGCGACTATCGCGATTCTGCCGGAACAGCCGCTGCCCGGCTGGCTGGCGGGGCCAACGTGCTGCGCACCGCCGACAGCGGGATCACCTGGGCCCTCGCCAGTCCCTCCGATCCGCCGGGCGTGCGCTACGGGCTGGCCTACGTCCCCGGCGCCGCTACGCCCACGCTGATGGCCGTGGGACCGGCGGGCTCCGGCTACTCCCTCGATGACGGCACCACCTGGACCCGTCTGGGCGACGTCGGCTACAACACCGTCTCCTTTGCCAGTCCTGCCGCCGGCTGGGCCGCCGGCACGGGAGGCCGCATCGCCCGCTGGACGGGGCCGATCCCACCGGCCGTGACTCCCTGAGCCGGTTGCCCTGGCCCCCTCGACCCCCGGCTCGCCTCGCCCCCGCGGGCTTGGTGCTCGAATCCGCAAGTACGGTCACGCACACTCGACCACTTACCGCGCCGCCAGCCGGTCCGTCTTGGCCGCCATGATGAAGTCGTTGCGGTGCAGCCCCCGGATCTTGTGCGTCCACCAGGTCACGGTCACGCGCCCCCATTCCGTGAGCAGCGCCGGGTGGTGATGCTCGGATTCCGCCAGCTCCCCCACGCGCTGAGTGAATGCCAGCGCGCCGCGGAAATCGGGGAACCGGAAAACACGCTCCAGGCGCGGGATTCCCTCCCGTTCGACGACGTCCCACTCCGGCACCTCTCGCCCGAGCTCGCGCGTCTCCTCCGCGCTGACCCGCGGCGAGTCCGCCCGGCACGCCTCACACTTCATCTCCGTTAATCCTGCCATTGCCCCCGCTCCTGTTAGGGTCCGTTCCCTGGGTCGGTCTGAGGCGGAGCCTCGTTAAAGTTAGACATCTGCTACGCCCCGCGACAGCGCGCAACGGGTCCGGCTATTCCGGCTATTCCCCATCCCGATGCCAGGCATGGGCCCTGGCCCTTCCCCTGTTCCTGGCTAGCAGCAAGAATCGGATTGAATCCTCTGCTCTGCCGCTGCATCATCGGGGCAGTTCAACCACGGAAAGGCGGCCCCATGATGCTACGCGGCGAGGATTACGGCCGGATCGAACAGGCGATCCTATACCTGGACAGTCATTTCTACGAGCACCCCGGGCTGGGCGAGGTCGCTCGCAGCGTGGGCCTCAGCGAGTACCACTTCCAGCGTCTGTTCACCCGATGGGCGGGCATCAGCCCCAAGCGGTTCCTGCAGTTCCTGACCGCGCATTACGCCCGTGACCTGCTGCGCGAGCCGCGCAGTCTGCTGCAAGTGACTTACCACGCCGGGCTCTCCGGGCCCTCGCGGCTGCACGACCTGATCGTGAGCGTCCACGCCGTCACGCCGGGCGAGCTGAAGCGCGGCGGCGCCGGGCTCACCATCCGCTACGGCACGCACGCCAGCCCGTTCGGCGAGTGCCTGATCGCCGTGACCGAGCGCGGCATCTGCGCCCTCTCCTTCCTGGTGCCGGGCGGCGGCGATCACCCCGCCGCCGAGCTGCGGCGCCAGTGGCCGCACGCGCAGCTCGAGCACTCCACAGCGGCAACCGGCCCGCTCCTCGAGCGCATCTTCACGCTGGCGGGGACCGGCGCCACTGCTGCGCTGCCCATCGTTCTCAAGGGCACCAACTTCCAGATCCGGGTCTGGGAAGCGCTGCTGCGCATTCCGCCAGCCACCGTGGCCTCGTACGACGACATCGCCGCCGCCATCGGCGCACCCCGGGCTGCCCGGGCGGTTGGCGCCGCGGTCGGCCGGAACCGCGTCGCCTTCCTCATCCCCTGCCACCGCGTTATCCGTAAGACCGGCGCCTTCGGCGAATACCACTGGGGTGCGGGCCGGAAGAAGGTGATGCTGGCCTGGGAGGCGGCCCGGGCTGGATCCCAAGCCTCCCCGGCCTGATCCGAGCCGCACCTGGAGCGAGCGGCGCGGATTATGCAATATGCAGGGTATGCAGGCTTCAGGTTGCGCCGCCGGAAGACCCGGCTATATTTGCTTGACCCCCGCGCAGGCGGAGATCTATTGCCCGGCACAGAGGTACGGGCCGAATTTCCTCCGCATTGTGCTCTCCCCTATTTGAAAATCGTCCCCGCGCCGGAGGATGCTGCGCTCGTGGCGCAGCGCCACCCGGACCCCCAGCTCCATGGAGAACCCGACACCCCGCCACGCCGGCTCGGGCGGCGCTGTCTCGCCGCCGGACGAACTGTTGCGCGCGCTCTGCAGCGCCTGCCCGGACGCGATCCTGCTCGCGGACCGGGAGGGCCGCATCCGGTTCGCAGCCGGCGCGGCGGCAAAGCTGTTCGGCTACTCGCCCGAGGAGCTGCTCGGCCAGCCCGTCGAGCTGCTGGTCCCGGAGAGGCTGCGCGGCAGCCACCAGGAGTTGCGCGAGCAGTACTGGCAGTCGCCGCAGCCGCGGCCCATGCAGTCGGGCCTCGAACTCTACGCCCGGCGCAAGGACGGCTCCGAGATCCCGGTAGACATCCTGCTCGCCCCCCTCGAGAGCGGCCCCGAGCTCCTGGTCCTGGCCATCGTCCGCGACCTCGGCGAGCAGCGTCGCCTGGAGAGCGCGCTGCTGGACACGGCCGAACGCTACGCACTGGTCCTGACCGGGATGGGCCAGGTGGTCTACTCCCGCAGGCCCGCACCTGGCGCGCCGCTGAGCGGAGAGGCCGAGTTCATCAGTCAGCAGGTGACGGACCTCGTGGGCTGCCCGCCCGAGGACTTCGCTCGCGATCCGGGCCTCTGGTACGCGCTCCTGCACCCGGAGGACCGGCCGGTGGTCGAGGCCGCGACGCAGGAGCTGGTGAACAGCGGCCGCCCCGGCCTGCAGGAGTACCGGCTCCGCCACCGCGACACCGGCGAATATCGCTGGGTCGAGGACTGGACGGTCCCCCAACTCGATGATGCGGGCGCCGTCGTGCGCCTCTTCGGCGTCGTGCGGGACGTCACGGTCCGGGCAGCCGCGGCTCGCGCGCTGAGGGAAAGTGAAGCCCGCTACCGCACGCTCTTCGAGCAGTCCCGGAGCGCCATTATTGTCGCCACCTGGGAAGGCCGGATCCTGGACTTCAATTCCGCAGCGTTGCAGCTCCTGGGCTGCAGCGCCCGGGACATGGAAACCCTCGCAGCGCGCGACCTCTTCGCGGATCCTGATGACGCCGAGTGGATCCCGCGCGCCATCCTGGCCGAGGAAAGCGTGCAGGACCTCGAGGTCCAGTTGCAGCGGCGGGACGGCACGGCGCGCGACTGCCTGCTCTCCGCCACCGTGTGGAAGGCGGACACCGGCGAGGTGCTGGGCTACGAAATCATCGCTCACGACATCACCGAGCGGAAACGGCTCGAGCGGGAGTTCCGGCAGGCGCAGAAGATGGAAGCCGTCGGCCGCCTCGCGGGCGGCATTGCCCACGACTTCAACAACCTGCTCACGGTCATCCGCGGACGTGCCGACCTCCTGCTCGCCGAGCTGCCCGGCGAAGATCCCGGCCGGCCCGATGTCGACGAGATCGCCCAGGCCGCGGACCGGGCGGCGAGCCTGACCCAGCAGCTCCTCGCCTTCAGCCGCAAGCAGGTGATGCAGCCGCGGCTGCTGGACCTGAACGCCGTCGTCTCCAACCTCCAGCGCATGCTGCGCCGTCTGATCGGCGAAGATATCGAGATCGCCACCGACCTCGACCCCACCCTGGGCAAGTTGCGGGCGGACCCCGGGCAGATGGAGCAGGTCCTCATGAATCTGGTCGTAAACGCGAGGGATGCCATGCCGCGGGGCGGCACTCTTAGCATCGGCACCAGGAGCGTCGAGGTGGAGGAGCGCCAGGCCCGCGCGCACGCGGGCGCACACCCCGGCCGCCACGCCCTGCTCTGGGTCGGCGACACGGGCGTGGGCATGGACCGCGACACGCTCTCGCGCATCTTCGAGCCCTTCTTCACCACCAAGGAGAAGGCGCAGGGGACCGGGCTCGGCCTCTCGACCGTGTACGGCATCGTGAGCCAGAGCGGCGGCTGGATCGACGTGCAGAGTGAGCCCGGGCGGGGTACGCGCTTCGACATCTATCTGCCCCTGGCCGGCGACGCCGCGGCCGAGGCCCCACGGGGCGGTCCGCCCGCCGCGGAACCGGGGGGCGGCGGAGAAACCGTGCTGCTGGTCGAGGACGAGGATGCGGTGCGCTCCCTCGCCCGCCGCGTGCTCGAGCGCCGCGGCTATACCATCCTCGAGGCGCGTACCGGTGCCCAGGCCCTCGACCTCGCCCGCCAGTACAACGGCGCCATCCACTTGCTGCTCACCGACATCATGCTGCCCCAGATGAGCGGCCACGAGCTGGCCGGACAAGTTGCCGAAGTGCGGCCCGGGCTCAAGACGCTCTACATGTCCGGCTATGGCACCGTCGATGCCACGGCGCTTCCGGTCATCGAGGCAGGGCGCGACTTCGTGGAAAAGCCCTTCACCCCCGCCACGCTCGCCCGTAAGGTGCGCGAGGCGCTCGGCCCGGAGTAGCGCGGTGAGCGAGGCTCCCCGTCCCGCCGAGCGTCCGGCGCCGCCCCAGGAGCTCCTGGACTTGCTCCTGGAATTGGCGTCCGCCGTGCAAAAACACACCATGTACCCCGAGGGGCATCCGGCCCTCGCACCCGCCGGCGCGGCGGTAGCCGAACGCATCGAGAAGCTGCTCCGGGAGCGCGGGTCCCTCGCCCTCGGCGTCGCAAGCCGGCAGCTCGTCATTGGCGGCGCTCCGACGGACCCGCAGCACCCCGTGCTCGGTGGCCTGGCGGAGCGGCTCCACCGGCACCAGATCGGGGCGCTGAGCTTCGAACCGGGTATCTCCGCTGACGAGGCCGCGGACCTGCTTCGCGCCCTAGCGGCTGACGCGGACCGCGCCGGTCCGCTCGGCGCGAGGCCGCCGGAGCGGTTCCCGGCATGGCCGCACGTGCACCTCTTCTCGGTGCGGTACGACAGCCTGGAGCTGGCCGACGGCGTTGAGGGCGGCGAGGAGGGTGGGCCCGTGTCCCGCGGCACGGAGCTCTGGCTCGGGCTCGCTCGCACCGCCCTCGCCGCCGGTGCGGCCCAGAAGACGGCCGCGGCAGCGGATCCGGCGACAGTCGCCCGGGCCATTAACACCCACGAGGCTAGCCGTGCCTACGAGCAGGCCATCGTCGGCTACTTCCTTCAGATCGCGGAGGAGCTCAAGACAGGCGGGATCAGCGACGCGCCGGTGATCCGGCGCCGCATGGCCCGGCTGATCACCGACCTCCGCCCCGACACGCTGCGCCGCCTGGTGAACATGGGCGGCGACTTTGGCCGACGCCGCAGCTTCGTACTGGACGCCTCTCACGCCTTCAGCCTCGACGCCGTCATGGCCTTGCTCCGGGCCGCGGCCGAGGCGTCCGACCGGAGCCTCTCCCACACCATGGTTCGGCTCCTCTCGAAAATGGCGCAGTACGCCGAGGGCGGCTCGCCGCAGGTGCGCAGCCAGGCGGATACGGCGCTCCGCGAGCAGGTTCGGCATGTGCTTCAGGGCTGGGACGGAGGCGAGACGCTCCCGGAACCCTACACGCGCGTGCTGGGAACTCTGGCCCGGTCAGCTCAGGGCAGCCCCCTGTCTGACCTCTGGGCGGAGCCGCTCGAGGTTGAGCGGATCATCGAGCTCGGGCTCGAACTCGACGTCAATGGCCCGGACGTCTGGACGGCCGTGGACCGGTCGCTCGAGGAGGGGAAGCTGGGCACCCTGGCCGCTCTGCTGGACCGGGCTCCCGCGGGGAGTCACTGCGCCCAAGAGATCTGGCGTAGGATCGCTACCGCAGAGCGCCTTGCTGTCGTGCTGGCGGCCGATCCCGTCGATCTCCATCTGGTCGATAAATTCGTGGCGCACCTGGGTGCCGCAGCGGCAGCGCCTTTGCTTCGGACGCTGGTCGAATCGGAATCCCGGCGGACGCGTCGCGAACTTTTCGAGCGCCTGGGCGCGTTCGGCAGTGCCATCGTTCCGCTCGCCGCCGAGCTGCTTGCCGACGAGCGCTGGTTCGTGCAGCGAAACCTGCTCTCCCTGCTCAACGCCGTCGGCGAGTGGCCCGAGGGCGTGCCGACCGCGCCCTACGCCGGCCACCCCGACGCGCGGGTGCGCCGCGAGGCCTTCCGTCTGCTGCTCCGCCTCGACGGCCACCGGGAGGACGTGCTCGCCCCGGCCCTCCAGGATGCCGATCCGGCAATACTCCGGAGGGGGCTGGCGGCTGCTCAGGAAATGCAGTGCCCGCCGGTCGCCGTGCCCATTGTCGCAAGCCGCGCCCTCGACGCGGACCTGCCCATGGACCTCCGCGCGCTCGGCGTCCGCGTGCTCGGTCGGGTGCGCTCGCCGGAGGTCCTCGAGACGCTGCTCCGCCTGGCCTCCAGGCCAAAGCGCCTTTTCCTGAAACCGCGCGTCGCCGCAAGCTCGCCTGTGACCCTGGCAGCGCTTGCCAGCCTGGCCGCGGGCTGGAGCGACGAACCCAGGGCTGCAGCACTGCTCGCGCGCGCCCGGCGCGCGCGAGACCTCGGCATCCGCGCTGCGGCCAGAGAGATCGAGCCCCAGCCATGAGCGAGCCAGCCCAGTTCCTGAACGGCCTGGCCCAGGCCCTGTCGACCATGATGCTCTACGGCGAAGGGCATCCGGCCCGGGAACGGGTGCTGGAGACGGCCTATCGGGGACTGCGCGACCTCCAGTCCGCCGAGCCCCGGCCAATTTTCACCTTCCTGGGCGAGGAAGTGATCTGCGGGAATCGGCCAGTGCGCGAGCTCAGAGGCTGGGATTGGACGCCCCGCTTCGTGGCCGCGGGCCTCCAGCGCCTCGAGTTCGGCGAGAACGTAGTGCGGCAAGATTTTGACGCTTTCCTTGAGGAAGTGCTGGCCAGGCTGACCGCGCAGCCGGCCGAGACCGCGTCTACACGGGAGATGCGCGCGACCAGCATCCGCTTCGGCGCCGTGGGCGTGCGAGACGCGAGCCGGGACGAGTCGGCCGAGGCTCCAGCCATCGAACGGGCGGCGGTCTCGCTGGCCGCGGAGGCCGAGGCCGTGCGCTGGCTCCACGACCAGGTCGGCGCCAGCCGGCCGCTTCCCATCGCCGAGCTCATCTCGGTCGTCCGCTCCCTCACCATCGCCATGCACGCCGAGGAGCAGGTGGTCCTGCCACTCCTCAAGACCCAGGGCTTTGAGGAATATCTCATCACGCACGCGCTCAACGTTTCGGTCCTGAGCATGGCGTTGGCCGAGGCCATGAGCCTCGGGCAAGCGGATGTGCGCGCCATCGGCGAGGCGGCACTGCTCCATGACATCGGGAAGGTGGCCATCCCGCGGGAGCTACTTACCAAGCCCGGGAAGCTGTCTGAAGAGGAGCGGGCCGAATTCCAGCGGCACCCGGTCGAGGGCGCGCGCATGATCCTGGCCAGCACCCCGAGGGCGAGCCTCACCGCCACCGTCGCCTACGAGCACCATATCATGCTGGACGGCGGCGGCTACCCTACTCGGCACTTCCCGTCCGACTGCTACTTCGCGAGCAAGCTCGTGCACGTCTGCGATGTGTATGATGCGCTGCGCAGCGAGCGCCCATACAGGGATGCCTGGACGGCGGAACAGGCCCTGGCCTACATTGACCAGTGCGCAGGGACCGAACTCGATCCCCAGCTTGCGAGGACGTTCACGACCATGATGCGGCGGTGGGAGGAGCGGGTGGTGAAGTTTGCGGGCGAGCCCTAGAGAGCGGAGAACCTGGGGGTCGTGGCACAGCTCCAGGCCTACCGCCTCTGCTCGATCGGCACGTAATCCCGCTGGTCCGACCCCGTGTAGATCTGCCGCGGCCGCGCGATCTTCTGCTCCGTGTCTTCCAGCATTTCCTGCCACTGCGCCAGCCACCCCGCGGTGCGCGGGATCGCGAACAGCACCGGGAACATCGCCACCGGGAAGCCCATCGCCTGGTAGGTGATCCCGGAATAGAAGTCCACGTTGGGGTAGAGCTTCCGCGTAATGAAATAGTCGTCCTCCAGCGCGATCCGCTCCAGCTCCATGGCCAGCTCGAGCAGCGGGCTGCGCCCCGTGACCTCGAGCACCTGCTCCGCCATCTCCTTGAGGATGCGCGCACGCGGGTCATAGTTCTTGTAGACCCGGTGCCCGAAACCCATGAGCCGGAACTCCCCCTCCTTCACCCGCTTGATGTACTCCGGCACCCGATCCTTGCTGCCGATCTCCTGCAGCATGCGCAGCACCTGCTCGTTCGCGCCGCCATGCAGCGGCCCGTACAGCGCCGCCGTGGCCGCGGCTACCGTGACGTACGGATCCGGCAACGAGCTGCCCACGCTGCGCATGGCATTCGCACTGCAGTTCTGCTCGTGGTCCGCGTGCAGGATGAACAGCACGTCCAGCGCCCGCTCCAGCACCGGGTTGGGCCGGTATTTCAGCTCCGTCATCTTGTACATCATGTTCAGGAAGTTCCCGGTGTAGCTCAGGTCATTGTCCGGGTACGCGTACGGCATCCCCACATTGTGCCGGTAAGCAAAAGCCGCGAATGTCGGCATTTTCGCGATCAGCCGGTGGATCTGCTTGCGCCGGATCTCCGGGTCATGGATACGGCTGGCTTCCGGGTAGAACGTGGACAGCGCCGCCACCATGCTCACCAGCATGCCCATGGGGTGCGCGTCGTAGTGGAAGCCGTCCATGAGCTTCTTGGTCTGCTCGTGCAGAATCGTGTGATGGATGATGTGCCACGTCCACTCGTCCAGTTGCGCCTGCGTGGGAAGCTCACCATGTAGGATCAGATAGGCCACCTCCAGGAACGTGCTCTTGGCCGCCAGCTCCTCGATCGGATAACCTCGATACCTCAGGATCCCGCGGTCCCCATCAATGTGCGTGATCGAGCTCTTGCACGACGCCGTGTTCAGGAACGCCGGGTCGTAGCTCATGAGCCCGAAATCGTCCTCCGACGCTTTGATCTGCCGCAGGTCCACGGCCGGGATCGCAGCGCCGTACTCCGGATAGACGCCGTACAAGATCGGGACCTCGTACCGCTTCCCGGTGCGGTTGTCGATGACCGTGAGAGTATCTGCCATGGGCACTCCCTCCAACTCTGACAGACGACGACGCCGCCAACGGGTCACTCGGGAACCCCGGGGGCCGGTCAACGCCGACCGCCGCCGCTACATCCTGGGCCCGCTCAGGCGCCGCCTCGAGACCCGCCCGCCGCTGGGTAGGCCCCGGACGGCAAAACTCGGTCCGGCGAAATGGCGCCGGTCGCTCGTATGACCCCCAGAGGAACGTCCAAAGGCCGCTCCTTGTGTCATCCCCGAGCGGCGGAAGGGCGTCCCTCGCCGCCTGGCCGCGCTTCCCGCGTCGGCGCATCAATGTACGCCTGGCGCGGAATCTAACCGCTCCTGCAGGACTCGCGAAATGCACCCCCTTGACGTTACCCAGGGCATCAGGATAGTAGGCTTCAACGCGGACCCCATGAGCGAGGCAGCGAGATGCCGTGACCTCATCCCTGCTCCAATGACCGGACCACGTCTGACTTCGAGCCTCGCGCTGCTCGCGCTCGCCCTGGGCGCGCTCACCGGGCTGCTGGCCCTGCTGGGGCCGCTCGGCAGCCGCTGGGGGTGGTGGCACTTCCGCACCGGCTTTGGATTCCTCCTCGCCGCCACACTCACGGGCCTCGCCGCCCTCGGCCTGGGGGTCATCGCTGCCTTCCTCACCCGCCAGGACGCCCCGCGTGGCGGGGTCGCCTGGGCTGCTACGGGCGCGGCGCTCGGCCTCATGGTCACGGCTGTGCTGGTAAGCTGGGCCTGGCGCGCCCGCAGCGCCCCCGCCATTCACGACATCACCACCGATACCGATGACCCGCCACGCTTCGTCGCAATCCTCCCACTGCGGCAGCACGCGCCCAACTCCGCCGCCTACGGCGGCCCGGAGATCGCTGCACAGCAGCGCGCGGCGTATCCAGAGGTTCGCCCGGAGACTCTCGGCACTCCCACTGGCGAGGCCTTCGAGCGCGCACTCGCCGCTGCCCGCGACATGGGCTGGAAAATGGTGGCGGCAGAGCCGCAGGAAGGTCGCATCGAGGCCACCGCCACCACTACCTGGTTCGGCTTCCAGGACGACATTGTCATCCGCATCAGCCCGGCCAATGGTGACAGCCGCGTCGACATCCGCTCCGCCTCCCGCGTCGGCGTGAGTGACGTGGGCACCAATGCCCGGCGCGTCCGCAAGTTCTTGAAGAAGTTGCGGAGTCATGCCGGGCTGGCACACTACCCCGCCGGCCGCAGGTAAGCGCGTAGGAGCGGCGAAACGCCGCGTCGGGCGATGGCGTGCTCGAGGTCGCGGTCGGTGAGGGTGGGGTCGGGAGTGAGGCGGCGGGATGTTCCCGCTTCCCGGACGGCAATTGGCACTCCGTCACGGAACAGGATGCGATTTCCGGCGAGGGCCGGCACGCGCTCTCCGGGCGTCAGGATGCCTACCAGGTTCAGCGGATCCGCTGCGCTGATGGCGAGGAGTCGGCCGTCCGGTCGCTGCTTGCGCACGGCACGCAGGCTTCCCACGGCCTCGGGCAGCGCGAACTGCTCGCCCGAGATTCCGGCGAGGAAGCGGCCGCCCCGGATCTCTCCCCGCGCCTCCAGCCGGCGGTAGCTAAGCACCAGCTCCCGCCAGGGCGGCGCTGTGGCTTCGCGCACCAGCAGGCGCCTGAACACGATGCCGTAGCGGCGGAGCAGCGTTCGCGCCGCCAGCTCGACCGCCGCCGCGCCCCAGCGGCGCCCGTTGTCTGCGCCGGCAGCGGCATCGGTGCGGCTGGCGAGCAATGACCAGCGCCCCGCCGTCTCCACGCCGTAGGGCGAAACGCTGCGCCGCGCCCGGGCGCCGCCGACGGGACGCCGCCGGTCCGGCGGCGTGAGGAGCGCCCGCAGGCCGGCGAAACTGTCCGACGTGACCAGACCCAGCGCGGCGAGCTCTGCCAGCGCCAGCTCCACCTGCGTCGGCAGGAGCCCGGACTCGGATGCCAGCTCTTCGAAGAAGGATGCGCCGCGCCGCTCGAGGGCCTCCATCACCTGACTTGCGTAGGTCGACAGGTGACCAGGCCGTGCCACTTCCAGCCAGGCTGCGGCGTTCCGCCGCGTGAATAGCGCGATGGGCGAAGTCCGGAGCGGCCCGGGCGCACGGCGCAACCGTCGCGGTCCACCTCCTGCCCGAGCCCCGTCCGCTGCCAGCCCGAGACTTGCCGGGCCGCCTCCTGCTGCCGCCTCCGTTGCCGCCGGTGCCGGCGGGGACAGCCTTCCCCACGCTACCCGCCCCATGAGGCAGAGAGCGTCCAGCAGCTCGGGGGTGTAGTTCTCGCAGCGCGAAGGCAAGAGATCTGCCTCCCACGCCGCCGCCGGCAGCTCGAAGCCATTCAGTTGCTCGAGGACGGCCGACAGCCCGTCCAGTCCCGACACCCGCTGCCCTGGTTCGACGCGCTGCCATTGGACCAGGAACCTCATGAAGTCCGCAGCGCTGACCGGCTCGATCTCCGCCCGCAGCCGGTTCAGCGTGTAGCGGTGGATCCGCGCCAGCAGCCGCCGCTCGCACCACTCGCGCTGGGTCGTGCCTGGCGTGAACGAGCCTCGCAGCACCACGCCTTCAGCTTCCAGCGCGACCAGTGCCGCCTCCGCCTCCCCTTCCTCGACGCCCAGTGACTCTGCCAGCTCGGCCGCTGGGGTTGGCCCGAGCACCTCGAGCCGGCCGCGCAGCAGCTCCCGTATCGCGTCCGCCCGCTCCCACGCGGCAGCGCTCAGGCTCAGAGTCGCATCACTGCCCTGGAGTACGGCCTCCGGCCATACCGCCCGCACCTCCCCAAGCCGCTCCGTCGCAGCCCAAACCGCCGGGAAGCCTGCTGCATCGGGAGCGCTCGATTTCGTACCCGTACCCGTGCCCGTACCCGAAATCGTAGCCGGCATGTCCGAGCCCCGGCCCAACGGCGGCTCTGCCGCCGCGGAGCCCCGGCCCGGGCCCGAGCCCCTTATCGCCAGCGCCCGGCCGGCCTCGACCAGCTCTGCGAAGTAGCCTCGCCAGGATACTCCTTCCCGCCCCGCCTCTCCCTCCGCCTCCGTCAGGAATCCGCACGTCAGCAGCGCGTCGTGCAGTTCGTCGGCGCTGTCGACCTGGGGCCACGCCTCGTCCCGCACGCGTGCGATGGCCGCGGCGTCCAGCGCACCCAGCTCGGCGGCCGA
>JACQVE010000290.1 GCA_016209965.1 Gemmatimonadota bacterium
GCTGCCGATCGTCGAGCCGACCAGCACCGCCGCCGCACTCCACAAACCCAGCCGCCGCGGCAGCCGCTCCTCGCTGAGCCCCGGCCCGGCTCCACGTCCCGGCCCGGCATCCGGCGCACCCGCCACGTTCCCGCTCCCACATGGTGAATATCCTACGCCGCCCGCCACACGGCGGATTGCCGGGGCAAGCTAGTAGCCGAGCCGGCCCCATGCTACCCTGCCCAGACCGGATAGACCGGATTCCCAAACCGCACCCTGGGGGAAGGGACAAAGTTTCCCCAGAGAAGCCGGCCAGGAGCGATCCTCCCTCTGCTCGATGCCGTGCCTCTTGATTCCGTCTTCAGGAGAAACATGAAGTTGTAAGAGTCCGAACCAATGGCGTGTGGTGAAGAGTCGCACGTGCCATCAACTGTCCAGCGCAGGTCCCGAGCGAAGTCCGACGCTGACGTCATGGCGCTCGGTATCGCCGTCTCGAACGGCGCAATGGAGCCTTGCGCCCGATGATCCCCTGCTCCACGCCCAGGTTCCGGAATCTGTCCGGACTGACGCCAGCGCGCCCCGAACTCGCAGTCTACCTCCGTGCTACGTAAGTGCGTCCGGGCGCTGGATTGCTCTTGATTTGCTGCTGGGTTGACCCCGGCGAACCGGTTTGCCCAGATCTATCGCGCTGGCCCCTGGCCGAGCGGTGGAGGGTCAGGCCAAGTGAGATCCTCAACGTCCCGAACGCTCGGTTGCGCCCGCCTGCTTTGTCTCCAGCTTTTTCTACTGAACTATGGCGATCCGCTCCTGCTGGATTCTCATGGGGGCATCAGTTGGGGTAGTGACGGGTTCGTGCTTCGTCAGCAGTGCATCAAGCGTTCGCTTGGCGCCCTCCGCCATAGCCATCGTCGGTCGCTCGAGGACGAACTGGAAAGCAAGCGTCGTCTGGGGCGCGTTCTCGGCCAGCGCAACGGCCCGCTCGACGCGCCGCGCCCCCTCAGGCTCAGGGATGGGATCACCGAAGTGGAGCCGCGCCAGGATGTAGTCGTCAAAGGCTGCCTCGGCATTCTTGACAGCTTCCGCCCGGGTTTCTCCGTCGGCGGCTAGGCCCGGCAGGTCGACGTAGCGACAGACGAAGTAGGTCCCTTCTCGCTCATCGGTCACCTTCTCGACCCGGCGCTTATAGGGCATCATCCGGTACTTCTTTAGCGTCTCGGTCTCACTCATTAGCCCCTCCTTCCCCCTGCAGACCTTCGATCAGCCTTACGGCGTCCCGCACAACATAGCTCCGCACTCTCCCGTGGCGGGGGACCACGTGGTACACGCCTGGGTTGTGCTTGTGCCTGCAAACGATGTGCTCTTTCCCCTGCCAGCACTCGAACCCAAAGCTCTCCAAGAGACAGAGGGCAAGCTCGGCTGGAGCACGAGGCCTGAGCGAATTGAAACGGGAGCATGGACCTGACCGGGATCGAACCGGTGACCTCCTGGTTGCAAACCAGGCGCTCTCCCAGACTGAGCTACAGGCCCGCAAACGATACGGAGGGCGAACACCTCCGCCCTCCGCGTCACCTGTAAAATTTACCGTCGGAAGAACCCTGGGTCAACCGCCGCCTGGCTCCGCTGGCTCCGCGGGCTCCGCGGCTCCGTGGCTCCGCGGTTCTGTTCGGCTGTTTCGACCTTGCTCCGCCGGCTCACGGGGGCTCGACTGCGCGCCGGAGCCCGCCGCGGCTCCCTCCTGCCTCGAGCGGTCGGCCCGCCCGCCCGCGGGAGCCGCAGTGCCTCAGGCGGCCAGCCGCTCGGGCGAGCCGCTCGGGCGCAGGCGCGGGCAGCGGCAGGTGGGTGCGCCGCCGCGTCAGCTCGACCTCGACCAGGCTGAGCACCTCCTCGTCCGTCAGCCAGCCGTTGTCCCACAACACCGTAAACGCGTTGCGGGCGCGGCCCAGTCGGTCCCGGCGGGCCGAGCCCGGGGCGCCGCGCTTGTAGGACATCACGCAGCCCGCCCAGCTTCCCCTCACCACCCCGCCCCGGACCAGGTCCTCCTTGAGCTGGACCAGCCCGTCATGGCTGAAATCGGCCAGTTCCGCCCGCAACTCAGCGATCGCCTCTTCCCGGTGCCGCTCCGAGTACCGCTCGATCATATTCATCATGGCCTGCTCCTTTCTGCTCCACCGACGCAGCCGTGCGAAACGGAGGATGCTGCAGGAGCTGTGCCGCGAGCTACAAGCGCATCATTTCTGGAAGAGCCAGGGCCCGAAAGGCGGTAGGTCGAGCTAAGTGGTCGAGTTCGTAAGTACGGCCACGCACCGAATGCCGCCGTATTTGCGGATTCGACCACTAAGCCGCGGCGCTCAGGCGCTGCGCTTGGGCACTGTTCCGCCCAGCTCGGTCTGCCGGTGGCGTGCGGCGCTGAGCAGGATGTTCGCGGTCAGCTCGGGGTCATCGACGAGGAAGTAGCGGGCGTCCAGGCCGTTCTCGACCTGCAGCCGCAGTCCGTCGCGGTACACGCCCAGCTTGCGCAGCCGGACGTGAGGCAGGTCCAGGCGCCGCTTGGCGCCGCGGAAGATCACGCGGCGGCTGGTGATGACCAGCATGCCCAGGTCCGAGGGGAGCAAGCTGGGATCGGCGCCCAGCGCGCCGCGTGGCTGCTCGGTGTCGAGCACGTCGTCCTTGTCCACGCGGATCGCCAGGCTGGCCGGCGGCTCGGGCGGCGTTGTGGGCAGCGAGAGCAGCTCGCAAAGTGCGGCCTGCACGACCCAGTGGCACGTCTCGCCGCTGGCCAGGGCCAGCGGCGCTTTGAGCACCGGGAGCTGCCCGCGGTCTGCGCGCGCCAGCAGCCGCAGCCGTTGCACCTGCAACTGGTCCGCCTCGAGCTCCGCGTCCGAGAGCCGGAGCTGCTGCTGCAGCCGCCTGAGCCTGAGGTCATCCTCCTCCGTGATGCGGGAGTCCGCCGCCGCATCCCGCAGCGCCCGCCGGTAGATGGCCAGCGCCACCATCCGCACCTCGCGGTCGCTCAGCTCCTTCTCAGCGCGCAGCGCTTCCAGCGCCTGGATCTCCTCGGGGTGCAGGATGCCGTCGGCCAGCGCCTGCTCGAGGTGCTCCTGGTACGCTTGCCGCGCGCGCCGGCGCTCCTGGCGCGTATACACCGCCGCGCCTGCCGCCAGCCCGGCGCCGAGCGCCACGGCGGCTGTGATCAGGATCGGGATCATGCCCCGATCCTACCCCCGCCACCGCCCCTCAGGCAAGGGGTAAGGGGGCAAGGGGGCAAGCCCGCCATCTGCTGGCCCGGCGCCGCCGCGTCTGCTAATTTTCCGTCAATCATGCGGTTGCTCTTGCTCCCCCCTGGCACGAGGAGAATCACCATGCGCACTCTGCTCCCGGCGCTCGCCGCCATCCTCACGCTGGCCGTGCCGCTCCCGGCGCAGAACCCGGCCGCGGAGAAGAAGGATCCCGATCCCGATGTTCGGGCCACTGGCGGCGGCACTCTGCCCGCCGGCTGGCAGCTCCGCCTGGACAAGGCCGCAGCGCGGGCGGAAGACGTGAAGTTCGTCACCATGGGCTCGGGGCTGCATGCGACCACGGGGCCCGCCGCCATCTTCTACAACCCCGCCTACAAGGCGGAGGGCCAGTTCCGCGCCCGCGCCACCTTTACACTCACGCGACCCAGCCGGCACCCGGAGGCCTACGGGCTGTTCATCGGCGGCAAGGAGCTGGACTCCGACCAGCAGGACTACCTCTACTTCCTGGTACGGCAGGACGGGAAATACCTGGTCAAGCACCGCGCCGGCCCCGACACGCACGAGCTCATCGCCTGGACCGCCCACACGGCCATCAAGCAGCCGGACGAGTCGGGGAAGGCGACCAACGCGCTGGCCATCGATGTCGGTGCCAGGGCGGTGCGCTTCCTGGTCAATGGCGCCGAGGTGGGCAGCCTGGAACGCGTGCCCTACCTGAACGTGAACGGGCTGGTGGGGCTGCGCGTGAATCATAACCTGGACGTCCACATCGCCAACTTCGGCGTCGCTGCGCCTGCCAGGGCGCGCGCCGACGCGCAGCGCTGAGGCAGTGCGGGCCCCCCAGCGGCTGGCCGAGCTGCCCACCCCCGCCGCGCTCGTGGACCTCGAGCGCGCGGCTGCCAACCTCGACCGGATGGCTGGCTACGCGCGGCAGCACGGCCTCGCACTGCGCCCGCACGTGAAGACGCACAAGACGGCGGAGCTCGCACTCGAGCAGCTCCGCCGCGGCGCCGCCGGCCTGACCGTGGCTACGCTGCGGGAAGCAGAGGTCATGGCCCGCGTGGCCGATGATCTGCTCCTCGCCTATCCGCCCGTCGGCCGGCCGCGCCTGGAACGGCTGCTGGCCCTACCGGCGCACCTGCGGCTCACGGTCGCGCTCGACGGCGAGGACGTGCTCCGCGAGCTGGCGGCCGCGGCCGCCGCCGCCGGCCGGGACGTCGGCGTGCTGGTCGAGCTGGACCTGGGGTTCCACCGCTGCGGCGTCGCCACGCCGGACGACGCCGTGCGACTCGCCGGGCGGGCGGCAGACCACCCGGCAACCCGGTTCCGCGGCGCCTTCTTCTACCCCGGCCATATCCGCGAACCGGTGGACCGGCAGGCGCCCGCCATCCGCGAGCTGAATTCGCGCCTGGCCGCCTTCCTGGACGCGTTCGCCGCCGCCGGACTCGATCCCGAGACCGTGAGCGGCGGGTCGACGCCGGCCGCATTTGCCTCGCATTGTATTCCCAGCCTCACCGAGATCCGGCCCGGCACCTACGTCTTTAACGACAGAATCACGGCCGCCATTGGGGCCTGCGGCTGGGATGACTGCGCCTACTCCGTCCTGGCCACGGTCGTGAGCACGGCTGTGGCCGGCCAGGCGGTGGTGGACGCGGGGTCCAAGGCGCTGTTCCGTGAAGAGCTGCATGGCACTGCGGCCCCTCGCGGCTACGGCGCATTGCTGGATCGGCCCGACGTCGTGGTGAGCGCCATGTCCGAAGAGCACGGGATGCTCGATCTGGGCCGCACGGCCTGGAGGCCGCGGGTCGGCGACCGCGTGCGCATCGTCCCCAACCACGTTTGCGTCTCGGTCAACCTGCACGATCGCCTCTGGGGCCTCCGCGGCGAGAAGATCGAATCGAGCTGGAGCGTGGCCGCGCGCGGGTGGGAGCGCCGCCCCAACTGACCGGCGGGCGCGCCGTATGATCAACCTACTCAGGAGTTGCGAAAAGCTATGGGCAAGGGTACACGCCAGTGGGAGCTGCGCCGCCGCCGCAAGCGGCGCAAAGAGCGGCTGAAGGAGCGACGTCGGACCGAAGCTGCCGCGCGGCCGGTCGCTCGCCCGGCCACGCACCGGCGCGCGCGTTCGGAGCCCAAGTCGCAGTAGCCCGCCAAGGAGACCGGCGCTGGTGGGCCCCTCCGCCGCGGCGGTGCCTCCCCCGAAACGGGACTCCTCCCGCCCCCCGACCCGCAGGCGCTACACCGGGAGCCGGTACTGCACTGCCGCCTTCTCTAGGTCGCGGCCCAGGCAGCGCTGCACCTTGAGCGCCACGCGCTCGACCGCGCCGGGATCCGCGACCAGGTCATGCTCCCGGATGTCCAGCGGCAGCACAGTGCAGAACCGGAACCCGCCGATCCACTGCCGGTAGCGCGCGTGCAGCCGCGCCCAGTACTCCTGCGGCGCCTCCTTCTCCGCGGGCCGGCCCCGCTGCTGCACGCGCTCGACTACCAGCTCCAGCGGCCCGTGCAGATACGCCATGAGCCGGGGCGGCCGCGCGGCCGGCGAGTGGCTCAGCTCTGTGTAGAGCCGCTCGTACAACCGGTGCTCGAGCGGCGTGAGGAGCCCCTGCTCGTATAGCCCGCGCGCAAAAATCTCGGCGTCCTCATACCACGTGCGGTCCAGGATCCAGTCGCCGCCCTCGGCCCGCATCCGCCGCAAACTCTGCATGCGCGTCGCCAGGAAATGGAGCTGCAGATTCAGGCCGTAGCGACGCATCCCGTCCGGCTCACCATAGAACAGCGGCAGCCACGGATTCTCCTCGCCTACGCTCTCCAGCGCTACGGCAAAACCGAAGCAGCGCGCCAGGGCCCGAGCGAGCGTCGTCTTACCGGTGCCGACCATGCCGGCGACGGCAATCATCATCGCGAGCGTCCCCTCCAGAGGACATGCACTGCACCGCTCAGGGGTCACCTCGCCATTCCACGGAGACGACCCGCCGGCCGCTATCCTATTTCCTCACCAGGCGTTGGCCGCACGCACGGCGCGGGGCACGCGCCCTGCCTGTCACGCCCGACGACTCCAGCGTGAGGTGGCCTATGAGAAGTGCGTTGTATGTCATCCCCATCGCGGGCGGACTGCTGCTCACGACGGCGCACCCCGGCGCCGCCCAAACCGCAGGGCGGCCGCCTGCTACTCCACCCGCCGCGTCCACCGGCTCGGCTACGCTGTGGTGGTATGACCAGCAGCGGGAGCAGTGGACGCGCGAACCGCACTGGGACGCCCAGGACCAGGAATTCGAAGCGGAGGAGGACGAGTTCGACGACCGCGAGCTCGAGGACGACGAGTTCGACCCCGACTTCGGGTTCCGGGATGGACGCGGCCGCCGCGGGCACAGCCGTGACGCACATGACGAGCTGCACGGCCGCCTCGATCGAGAGCACGAGCGCTGGCACCGCTATCGCCACGTCCGCACCCGCACTCACGATCGGACTCACGAACGCCTCGATCGAGAGCACGAGCGCTGGCACCGCCGTAATGACCACTACTGGCACGACCGGTCATGGCACCTCAGGCACGCCGCACTCCACGATCACCTCGAGCGCGGGCACCGCGGCTGGCACCGCCGGGACGGCCGCTACTGCGACAGGGATTGGGGGTTGCAAGATTGGGAGGTCCGGCTGCGCATTCCGCTGCCGCACCCCGGCCGACACTACTCGAGTGATGCCGCCGCGCTGCTGGGCGCCGTGCGCGCGCTGAGCACCAGGCCCTGAGCAGTTCCCGGCGCCGGCCTCGGGCGCGTATGGGGGGAGGCGTCACCCCGAGCCTCCCTCACGCCTGACACTGCTCGCACGGACAGATGGCCCGCAGCAGCTCGAAGGGGTAGATCCCGGTGCTGTGGAAGTCACTCCATTCGAAGCGCAGCGCGTAGCGGCCCACATACAGGATTTCCAGCGGGTAGACATCGGGTGGGACCTTCTTCACGTCCAGGATCCGGTCCCCCGTGAGCTCGTCAATGCACCCGGCGCAGCGGCAGTTGATGCGCAGGTGCAGGGGCGGGTACTCCGATACGTGGCCGTCCGCCCAGCGGACGCGCAGCCGCGTGCCGTCCTCCGTGGGGGCGATCTCGAGGGGCTCGGCGCGCGCCTTCATGGCTGGCAATTCGCGTCAGGCCGGAACTTGCGTGCGGCTCACCAACTGCCGCAGCACATAGGGCAGGATCCCGCCATGCCGGTAGTATTCCAGCTCCTGCGGCGTGTCCACACGCGCGCGCGCTCGGAACTCGAGCGCGCTGCCGTCCGTACGGCGCGCCCGCACGGTCACATCCCAGGCGCGGCGGAACCCGGCGGCCACGCCGTCGGCCAGCCCCAACACCTGGTACTCCTCCGTCCCGGTCAGCCCCAGGCTGGCGGCGCTTTCGCCCGGCCGGAACTCGAGCGGCAGCACCCCCATGCCGACCAGGTTGGAGCGGTGGATCCGCTCGTAGCTTTCCGCCATGACGGAACGGACTCCGAGCAGCCGCGGCCCCTTCGCCGCCCAATCGCGCGAGGAGCCCGTGCCGTACTCCTTCCCCGCGATCACCAGCAGCGGCACGTTCTCCGCGGCGTACTTCATGGCGGCATCGAAGATGGACATGCGCTCGCCAGTGGGGAAATGCACCGTGTACCCGCCCTCGAGGCCCGGGACCAGCGCGTTCCGCAGCCGGATGTTGGCGAACGTGCCCCGCATCATCACTTCGTGGTTGCCACGCCGGGCGCCGTAGGAGTTGAAGTCCGTGCGCGCCACGCCGCGCTCGAGCAGGTAGCGCCCCGCGGGGCTGTCCGGCTTGATGCTCCCCGCTGGCGAGATATGGTCCGTGGTGATGCTGTCACCCAGCAGCGCCAGCACGCGCGCGCCGCTCACATCCTGCACGGCCGGAGGCGCCTCCGGCATATCCAGGAAGTAGGGCGGCTCCTTGACGTACGTCGAGTCTGCATCCCATTCGAACAGCTCGCCCCCCGGCGCCGGCAACGTCGTCCAGCGCTCGTCGCCCTCGAACACGTGCGCGTACTGCTTCCGGAACATCTCCGAGCGCACCGACCGCTGCATCACCTGCTGCACCTCGTGCTGCGTGGGCCAGACGTCCTTCAGGAAAACCGAACGCCCCTGCGCATCCCTGCCGAGCGGCTCATTGTACAGGTCCACGTCCATCCGGCCGGCCAACGCGTAAGCCACTACCAGGGGAGGCGAGGCCAGGTAGTTGGCGCGGACATCGGGATTGATCCGCCCCTCGAAGTTCCGGTTGCCGGAGAGTACGGACACGGCCACCAGCCCGCCTTCCTCGATGGCCGCGGAAATCGCCGGCGGCAGCGGACCGCTGTTGCCAATGCACGTGGTGCAGCCGTACCCCACCAGGTGGAAGCCGAGCTGCTCGAGGTACGGCACCAGCCCCGCATCCGTCAGGTAGTCCATGACCACCTTGGAGCCGGGCGCCAGGCTGGTCTTGACCCAGGGCTGGCTGCCGAGCCCCCGCTCGACCGCGTTCCGCGCCAAGAGACCCGCTGCCACCATGACCGACGGATTCGAGGTGTTGGTGCAGCTCGTGATCGCGGCAATCACCACGGAGCCATGGTCCAGCGTCACTGGCTCGCCCCCAACCACCACGCGTACGCCGGCCGGCGCGCCTGCGGCAATGGCCGCGGCCGTGGCAGCTCCAACCCCGACCTGCTCCGCGCCGCGCACCATGCCGCCCCCGGCCGGCGCGGCCTCCAGCATCCGCTCGAGCTGCGCCTGGAAATCCTGCTTGGCCGCGGACAGCCGCACCCGGTCCTGCGGCCGCCTGGGACCTGCCAGGCTCGGCTCGACGCTGCCCAGCTCCAGTTCGAGGCTGTCCGAGTACTCTGCTGCGGGCGAATCGGTCGACCGGAACAGCCCCTGCTCCTTCAGGTACGCCGCGACCAGCTCGAGCTGCTCGGGCGGCCGGCCCGTGAACTCGAGGTAGTGCACCGTCTCCGCATCCACCGGGAAGATGCCGCACGTCGCGCCATACTCGGGCGCCATGTTGCCGATCGTGGCTCGGTCGGCCAGGGGCAGCCGCGCCAGCCCGGGGCCGTAGAACTCGACGAA
>JACQVE010000291.1 GCA_016209965.1 Gemmatimonadota bacterium
CCTGATCAAGGCGGCGGCAGTGGCGCTGGTGCGGCATCCGGAAGTGAACGCGGCCTGGGCCGAGAAGGTGATCCGGCGTTTCAGCCGTGTGCACATCGGCGTGGCGGTGGCGGTCGAGGACGGGTTGATCACACCGGTGGTCCGCGATGCCGACCGCAAGGGCGTGGCGCAGATCGCGCGCGAGGTGCGTGAGCTGGCGAAATTGGCGCGCGAGCGGAGGCTTACGCCCGACGAATACACCGGCGCCACCTTCTCCATCTCGAACCTGGGCATGTTCGGCATTGACGAGTTCACGGCCATCATCAACCCGCCCGAGGCAGCCATACTGGCGGTGGGCCGGCTCGACCAGAAGCCGGTGGTGGAGAACGGGCAGGTCGTCGTTCGGCCGCGCATGCGCATGACCATGAGCTGCGACCACCGCGTGGTGGACGGCGCGACCGGCGCCCGCTTCCTGCAGACACTCAAGGACTTCATCGAGGAGCCGATGATGATGCTGGCCTGACGGTGCGTCGGGGAAGAACTGCGGCTCCACAGCGGTTGGGGAGCGAGGGGCGCCGCGGACGTCACGTCCGCGGCGCCCCCGCCGTCTTTGGAGCTGCAAGTCCAGCCAGCAGTTGAGCTTCAGCAGCACGAAGCGGTGCCGCCCCAAAAGGTGGCGGGTCGGCCCAGGTCAGAGGTAGCCCTTGCTCGCAACGTCGGGTCCGGCGTTGGCTCGGTTGGCCAGCCGTCGCCCCCGTCCGGTTGTCGGGCGTCCCGGGCGGGCATAGAATGCACGCCGGCTTTCCCATGAGAACTCCATCCGCGAGGTGAGGCGTGGCGGAGAACCAGTTCGACCTGGTGGTGATCGGCGCCGGCCCCGGCGGCTATGTGGCGGCGATCCGTGCCGCGCAACTCGGGAGGAAGGTGGCCTGCGTCGAGGCGGACAAGCTGGGTGGCGTATGCAACAACGTGGGGTGCATCCCCACCAAGGCGCTGCTCGAGAGCGCGAGGTACGCCCAGAAGCTGGAGCATCTGGGCGAGTTTGGCATCCAGTTGGGGGAGGTCAAGCTCGACCTGGGAGCCGCGGCGAAGCGCAGCCGGAAGGTGGCGGAACAGGGCGCCAGGGGCGTGGCGTACCTGTTTAAGAAGAACGGAGTCGAGTGGGTCAAGGGGTGGGGCGCGCTGGCCGGCAAGGGGAAGGTGCGGGTCGAGGGTGGGGAAGGCGAACGCCTGCTCGAGGCGAAGCATGTGATCCTGGCTACCGGCTCGCGGCCCAAGGACCTGCCCATCCTCAAGGCGGACGGGCGGCGAGTCTGGAACTCGGACCACGCTGTTTTCCCGGAGAAGGCGCCCGCATCGCTGGCGATCATAGGCGCGGGCGCCGTCGGGATGGAGTTCGCCGACATCTACGCCTCCTTCGGCAGCGCGGTCACGATCATCGAGGCACTCGACCGCGTCCTGCCAGTGGAGGACAAGGACGCGTCTGCTGCCGTCGAGAAGTCTTTCAGGAAGCGCGGGACCGAGGTCCTGGTGAGTGCCAAGCTGGAGAAGGCGGAAGTGGGCGGCGATGGCGTGAAGCTCACGGTTCAGGCGAAGGGGGGCAAGGTCCGGACGCTCGAGGTCGAGACGGTACTGCTCGCGGTGGGGCGTGCGCCCGTGGTCGAGCAGATCGGACTGGAAGAGGCGCAGGTCAAGGTGGAGCGCGGCTTCATTGCGGTAGACACTCAGATGCGGACCAGTGTGCGGAACGTGTACGCCATCGGCGACGTGGCCCGGCCGCCGCTGCTGGCGCACAAGGCGTCGCATGAGGGAATCGCGGTGGTAGAGGCGCTGGCGGGCAATGGGCACGCCGGCGTCGACTACAGCAACATCCCGAACGTCACCTACTGTCACCCGGAAGTCGCCTCCGTCGGCCTGACGGAGGAAGCCGCTCGGGAGCGGGGGCTCGAGATCGAGGTCGGCAGCTTTCCGTGGAGTGCGAACGGGCGCGCCCGCACCGCGGGAGAAGGCGAGGGTTTCATCAAGGTCGTGCGGGACAAGCGCTACAGTGAGCTGCTGGGCGCGCACATCGTAGGGCCGCACGCCAGTGAGCTGATCGCCGAGTTCGTGGTGGGCCGGCACCTCGAAGCCACGGCCGAGGAGATGGATCGGGCCATACACCCGCACCCCACCCTGTCGGAAGCGGTGGCCGAGGCGGCGCTGGCCGCGCTGGGCCGCGCGATTCACATCTAAGCCAGGGCCGGGGCTGGACGGACGCGGTCGGCGCGAGTGTCAGGCTTCCAGAACGTTTTCGGTATTGCGCAGGTGAGTGAGGGCGCGAGACCCTGGGCGGCGGCGCTGGGCGCCGTGGCGCTGGGCGGGCTGGCGATTGTCATCGCCAGTGTGGGCATGCTGCGCGGCCAGGAGCCGTTCGCCACTTGGTTCTACCCCTTTGCGTGGTATGGCACGCTGCTCGTGCTGGAGGGCGCGGCCGCGCTGCCGGCGGGGCGCGGGGCGGGCTTCATCCTGCTGCGCCGGCCGGCTCACCTCGGGACGCTGCTGGGGTGGTCTGCGGTGACATGGCTGTTCTTCGAGCTGCTCAATTTCCGGCTGCGCAACTGGTTCTACGTGTTCGTGCCGGCCGACCCGCTGGCGCGGTGGGCAGCGATCACACTCTCCTTTGCCACGGTATTACCGGCGATCTTGCTGGCGGAGGCAGTGCTGGCTCGGTGGACAGTGGGGGAGGGGGTGAGGTGTCCGGCGCTGCGTATCACGCCGGAGCGGCTCCGACGCGTACAATGGGCGGGCGGCCTGATGCTCGCGCTTCCGCTCGTATGGCCGCGAATCTTCTTCCCGCTGGTTTGGGGAGGCGCGACGCTGCTGCTGGACCCGCTGAATTACCGCCGGGACCGGGGAAGGTCGCTGCTCGCTGACCTGGAGCGGGGGGAGCCGGGCAGGATCCTGCGGCTGCTGCTTGGCGGCGCGCTGGTCGGGCTCCTCTGGGAGTTGTACAACACGGAAGCGCGCGGCAAGTGGATCTACACTGTGCCGGGGCTGGAGGAGCTGAAGCTGTTCGAGATGCCGGTGCTGGGGTTTCTGGGGTTTCCGCCCTTCGCGCTCGAGTGCTTCGCCATCTGGCAGGCGCTGGTGCTGGGCGGGGTCGCGGTGCCGCGGCGGGGCGCGCCTCGGCCCGCGCGCCTTTCGGCGCGGCTGGGCGCGGTGCTCGCCGCGGCGCTGTTCAGTGCGGGCGTGCTGCGTGAGATGGAGCAGCGCACCATTGCGTCGTACACGCCGCGGCTGAGGGAGCTGCCCGGTGTGCCATCCGCGGAGCTGAGTCGGGCGGGGTACGACGTCTTCGGGCTGGCGGCCGCGCCTCGCGAAGAGGTGGCGGCCGCCATAGCAGCCGGGCCAGGGGAGGCGGCGCGCTGGGTCGAGTCGGCGCGGCTTGCGACGCTGCGCGGCATCGGGAGCCGCCGTGCCCGAGAGCTCGCGGCGGTGGGCATTCTGTCGGTCGCAGAGCTGGCCGCTGCGGACCCGGATGACCTGGCGCTGCGGCTGCGCAGGCTGAGCGGGGATGACGTGGTGGCGGCCCGCCTTCGGGTCTGGATCCGGGCGGCACGGCAGGAGGCCTTTTCCGGGCCGGCGGGCCGGGGCGGCAAGCCGCCGCGCCCCTGAACGGGAGAGATGGTTATGCGACGACGCCTTCTCATGATCGCTCTGCTCGGGCTGGCCACGCTGCCGTCCTGCGACGACGAGGAGCCCACCCCACCCCCGGACGCCATCCCTCGGGATCAGGTGGTGGGCGTGTACGAGCCTACGGAGCTGGTGTTCGACGTGCAGGGTCAGCTACCCGAGAAGAACATCCTGGAGCGAGTCGAGCCACCGGACCGGCCGCAACTGGTGATCACCAGGACGGATACCGCGCAGCTCGTGTTCCGTGACCCTGCCACGGGACTGGTGCGGGCGGAGAACGGGACGTATGTGCTGCTCAGCGATGGCATCGGCCTGCGCTTTTCCGGCAGCTCGGCGCTGCAGCAGATCCTGCTGCCGGCGCGCATGGACCTCAAGTTCAACTCGGAAGCGGCCACGCTCTCCTTCAGCGGCGAGGTGTTCGTGCCCGTGCCGCAACTGAAGGCGCTGGTGCCGGAGTTTGCGCAGGAGCCGTGGGTGGACACGGTGCCCGGGGTACTGCGCGTCGTCTTCACCCGGACACGCCGGTAAAACCCGAAACCGCGGTCTTTTGGGGGTTGAGTTCAGCGGGGCGGCA
>JACQVE010000292.1 GCA_016209965.1 Gemmatimonadota bacterium
CTCAAGACCCGGACGACGCCCGGCGCCGCCGCGGCCGCCTGGCTATCCACCCTGCGGACCCGGGCATGCGCGTAAGGGCTGCGGACGAAGGCGAGGTGCAGCGTCGCCGGTGGGTGCACGTTGTCCACGAAGCGGCCCGCTCCGGTGACTAGCGCGTGGTCCTCTAAGCGGCGGATGGGCTGGCCCAGGTAGCGGCCAGCGTGCGTCTCGGCCAATGCAGCATCCTCCACCCTCTGTGCGCGTATTGTAGCGTGCCGGGCCGCGCGGCGCGCTCCACACCGAGAGCCGCGAGGTGGTACAAAGAGAGAGGAATGGGATTCTGGAGCCGAGCCCTGTACATAAAGCGAGGTGCGCATGCCGACGTTATTCTTCGCCCTGGCCGTGCTCATCGCGGCGCTACTGATCTCCGCTGGTGTGGTGACGCCGCAGAAGTGGCTCTTCGGGGTCGGATCGGTGCTGCTGGTGGTCGCGCTCATCGTGAGCCTGAATCCGGGCGCGCGGAACGACCGAGCGCCTCGCGCTGGCCACTAAAATCCACCCAGCGCGCGTCCGGTCGCTCGTGGTAGGTCGCGCTCACTGCTAAAGGAGAGGGCTGCTTGGCCGAGTTGACAGCACAGCTAATAAGCGCCCAGACGGATATTCGGATAGCTGAGATGTTTGGGCTGCGCCCTGCGGCCGGGATCGGCAACGGCGAGCCCACAGCATCGTGGCCCCCCGGAGGGGCGATGGGCGGGCAGGCACTGCTCTCGTCCAGATACCTGGGAGACAGAGGGCGAGATGGCGGACCAGGGCGGGGGGCCGGCGAGGTGGTGGGGAACACCCCTGCCTTCTTCAGCAATGCTGCAACGACACCGTAAGAAAAAACGCGGAGCGCCCCTCGCTAGGATGGGAGTGTACGCACAAAACATCCCGTCGAGGAGGCGCTCCGTGGCCCAGTCTACCAGCGTGCTCGCCCCAGCGCACGGGGAGGTCCCGATGCGCATCGTGAGCAACGTCACCAGCGCGATGCTGCGGGTGGCGCGGCAGCCCACGGCGCCGTTGTCACGGCAGGCCTGCGCGCGCCTGGGCTGGCTGGACTGGCACGCCCGGCACGGGCACAACGTCAGCCGGACCTGCCGGCGCTTCGGACTGAGCCGGGAGACCTTCTACCGCTGGAAACGGCGTTACGATCCCTACGACCTGCGCACGCTGGAGGACCGGTCGAGCCGGCCAAAGAAGCGGCGTCGCCCGACGTGGACGCTGGAGCAGGTGCACGCGGTCAAAGCGCTGCGGGAGCAGTATCCGTGCTGGGGCAAGGACAAGCTGGCGGTGCTGCTGCGCCGGCAGGGGCTGGTGCTCTCGGTCTCGATGGTGGGGCGCATCCTGACGCACCTGAAGCGCACGGGGCAGCTCGTCGAGCCGGTGGGGCTGCGGCGCATCCGTGCCCGGCCCTTCCGCGGAAGGACGGTGGCGGCGGCCCTTCCGCGGAAGGGTGCGCAAGCCCAAGGACTACGTGGTGGCCGCACCGGGCGATCTGGTGCAGGTGGACACGTTGGACGTGCGGCCGGTGCCGGGGGTGGTGCTGAAGCAGTTCACGGCGCACGACGTGGTGAGTCGCTGGGACGTGCTGGCCTTATGCTCGCGGGCGACGGCACGGACGGCGACGGAGTTCTTGGAGGATTTGCTGGCGCGGCTGCCGTTTCGGGTGTGGGCGGTGCAGGTGGATGGGGGCAGTGAGTTCATGGCCGAGTTTGAGGCGGCGTGTGCGGCCAAGGGCATCCGGCTCTTCGCCCTGCCGCCGCGCAGCCCGAAGCTGAACGGGGGCGTCGAGCGGGCGCAGCGGACGCACGGGGAGGAGTTCTACGCCTGCACCGAGGCCGAGCCGACGGTGGCGGCGCTGCGGGAGGAGCTGCGGGCGTGGGAGGTGGTCTACAACACGGTGCGCCCGCACCAGGCGCTGGGCTACTTGACGCCGCTCGAGGCCGTGCAGGCATGGCAGGCCAAAGCAAGCGCAGAGAGGCGAGTGTCATGAACGTACTGAACGAGTACACGCAATGGACAAACGCTTGCCGGTGAGCTAGGCTTGCAGGGGGCGAGAAGGCGATTGGGGACA
>JACQVE010000293.1 GCA_016209965.1 Gemmatimonadota bacterium
CGCGTGAGCTGGAGCCCCCGTACGCGCGGGGGTGTGAGCGGCAGACCTAGCTCGCGGGCGAGGAAGCGGCCGACCTCGGCCGGGTCGGACGTGATGATGTGATCATCACTGACCGCGCGCCGCAGGTAGTCCTCGATGAATATGGCGTGGTCAGCGCTGGCGCCGTGACTGCGCCCGCTGAGCAGCCAGGCAGTCAGCGCGAGGGCCAGAACCGAGGCGAGGCCAGCGGCCCGGGTGGCGCGTCGGGACCAGGCGGCCGATGGCGTGCCGGCCCGCTCGGGTCCGGCGCGTGTCCCCACGCCACCGGCCCTCACCCGCGCCAGGGCAGCGAAGACGCGCTGCCGGAGCAGGTCCGGCGCGCGCTCGTGGCGCAGCCGGTCGTACAACTGCAGCAGGGCGCGATCCTGCGCGAAGTAATCGCAGCAGGCGGCGCAGTGCTCGACATGGGTGCGGGCCTCGAGCACTTCCGTGCCGGCCAGCCGGGGCCGTTCCGGCGGCCAGAGGCCTTCCCGTGCGCGGAAGCAGTCCATGGTCGACATCAGTTCACTGCCAGCCCCTGCTCCCGCGTCCCGCCGGTGAGTCTGACCACCTCGGCGAGGAACGCATCCCGGTACTGCAGCAGGGGGCGCAGCTCCTCGGTTCCCCGTCCTAATGCAGTGGCCGCTTCGGCGTAGCGCCAGCGGCGGAATATCACGAGCCAGATGGCCGCGCGCGCGTCCGGCGGCAGGACATGCGCCGCGCGGTACATCGCCTTGGTTTCCGATGCGGGGTTCCGAGGCGGCTCGCGGCGGCGTCGCCCAGGCCGCTGCGCTTCTGGGGTGGGGGGTGCCGCCGCCGCTGCGGCCCAGCCCAGATAGTCCTGGATCAGCCGGCCGTGCAGCCACAGGCCAGCGTTCTCATCATCCTCCAGCACGTGGAACACGCCGAAGGCGCGGGTCAGCGTCTCGAGCAGCAGTTCTTCTGCGGCAGCTTGATTCCCGGCGCTGAGGAAGAGCGCGGCCTGGTAGAGCGCATCCAGTTCGCGGGCCGCTAGCTCCTCGAAGCTGTGTGCCGTGATCCTCACTGCGTTTGCTCCCCCCTAGGTGTGCCGTGGCCCCAAGGCGCGGCGCGGGGAGTCGGGCACGCCCTCGCTGGCCGGGGAAACCACTGGCGCTGCACTCGCTACGCGGCAACGTCTGCTGGCGCAGCAGCCCCTTTCGGGCGGCACTTTGTGGGGCATGCTGCGTTTGCCTGATGAACTCACGGCCGCGGGAAAAGGTTCGCGGAGTGCGGCGCTAAAATGCAGCCTCAGGGGATGGCCGCGGTACGCGGAACCCGGCGGCACCCTGCCAGAGCACGCCGCGCACGCGAGCGGCGAGCAGGACGGCGACGGCGCCGAGGGCGACAGAGAGGCCGGCCCAGATGCCGCTGGGGCCGAGCGGTGTGCGGAACCCCAGCAGGTAGGCGGTGGGCAGGCCGATGGCCCAGTAGCCGCCGGCGGCGATCAGCATGGGTCCGCGCGTGTCGGCCGCGCCGCGCAGCACGCAAATGCCGGCGACCTGTGCGCCGTCAAAGAGCTGGAAGAGCGCGGCGAAGAGGAGGAGCGTGCTGCCCAGGGCGACGACGCCGGGGTCCGAGGTGTAGAGCCCGATCAGCTCCTGGGGCAAGGTGACGAAGAGCAAGGCGCAGACGCCCATGAAGCTCATGGACAGGAGGTAGGTGGCGAAGACGGCGCGCCGCACCGCCCGGCGACTTCCCGCGCCAATGTGCTGGCCGACACGGATCGAGCCGGCCAGGCTGGCGCCCAGGGCGACCATGAAGGTGGTCGCGGCAATGTTGATCGTGACCTGGTGCGCCGCGAGCTGCGTCGCCCCGAACCAGCCCATCATGATGGCGGCGAAAGCGAAGAGGCCGACCTCGACGCCGAGCTGACCGGCAATGGGAGCGCCGATGCGGGTGATGCGAGCGAGGAGAGCGGGCACGGGGCGCCAGTGCACGCCGGCAAAGCCTCGCAGCGCCGGGCGGCCGAGCAGGTAGGCGGCCATGGCCAGGAGCATGGTCCACCGAACGAGCGTAGTAGCCCAGCCGCTGCCGACCACGCCCATGGCGGGGATCCAGCCGTCCACGCCGTAGATGAATGCCCAGTTGCCGAGCACGTTGACGCCCAGGCCGAGGAGTGTCATGACCATGGTCGGGCGAGCCATGCCCATGCCCTCGAGGTACTGGCGCAGCGCCATGAAGAGCAGGGCGGGTGGCACGCCGGCGGCGAGGGCGCGGAGGTAGCCGCCGGCGAGGCGGGCGACGTCCGGCTTCTGGCGCAGCAGCAGTGCCACGTCCTGGCCCAGCAGGCAGAGCGCGATGAGCGGCAGGCTGAGGATGAGCGCGAGCCAGGCGCCATGGACCAGGACGCGGCGGCACTCGTCGGGGCGGCCGGCGCCGAACGCCTGGCTGACCAGCGGGGCCATGCCCAGGATCACGCCGCTGCAGACCCAGAGCGCAGTGGTGTGGATGGCGGAGCCCACGGCGGCGGCGGCCAGTGGCGTGGCGCCCAGGGGCCCGACCATGAGCGTGTCCACCGTGGTCATGCCCACGGTGCCGAGCTGGCTGACGATGATAGGGCCGGCCAGGGCGAGGAGTCCGGTCAGCTCGTGGAGGAAGAGGCGGCGGCGCCGGCTCCGGCCGGGCGCCGTGGTGCGCAGGGGGCGCCGCGGGCGCGCGGCGGGCAACGTCGTCTGCATCCGCTCCGGCCCGCGGGCCTACTCCTGGTAAATCTTGACGACTGGCTTGCCGTCCCGGCCCACGGTGCCGCGGTACATGCCGGGCGTGTTGAAGGAGATGGCGACCGCGCCGCTGCGGTCCATGGCGATCACGCCCCCCTCCGCGTTCTGCTCGGCCAGCTTCCTGCGGATCACCTCGTCGGCCGCCTGCTGCAGCGGCTGGCCGAGGTAGGCGGTGCGGGCGCAGATGTCGTAGGCGACGACGTTGCGGATGAAGAACTCGCCGTGGCCGGTGCCGGAGACGGCACAGGTGGCGTTGTCGGCGTAGGTGCCGGCGCCGATCACGGGGGAGTCGCCAATGCGGCCGAAGCGCTTGTTGGTCATGCCGCCGGTCGAGGTGCCGGCCGCCAGGTTGCCGGCCTGGTCCAGGGCGACGGCGCCCACCGTGCCCAGGTGGCGCGGCATTGGTGGTGACTCTGGGCACGCTCCGGCGCGGGGGTCTGCCCTTCGAGGGAGCTGCGCGATGACGCGCCCACCGGCCCCCCTCCGTTCCCTGCCCACCGCCTCCGCCCTTCGCGCTCCGCTCCCCTCAGGGCAGACCCCGCGCGCCGTCGCTTGCGGTGCTTGCTCCGGGCGCGCTCCGGCGTGGCGTGGCGTCGCATCCAGGCGTGAGGTGCGCTTCTTCTCCGCCTCGAGCGCCTGCTGCAGTTGCTGCCAGCGGCGCTCGGTGAAGAAGTAGCTTTCGGGCAGGAGCTCGACCCCGTGCTCGCTGGCGAAGGCTTCTGCGCCCTCGCGCGCCATCATCACGTGGGGCGACTTCTCCATGACCAGCCGCGCGAGGGAGATCGGGTTCTTCACGCGCTTGACGCCCGCCACGGCGCCGGCGGCGCGGGTGCGGCCGTCCATGATCGAGGCGTCCAGCTCGTTGGTCCCCTCGTGCGTGAAGACAGCGCCCTTGCCGGCATTGAACAGCGGGGAATCTTCGAGGATGCGGATGGCGGCCTCGACGGCGTCCAGGCTGCTGCTGCCCCTGGCCAGGATGGCGTGGCCGGCGGCGAGCGCCTCCGTAAGCTTGGAGGTGTAGGCGGCCTCGAGCTCGGGCGTCATGGTCTCCTTGACGATCGTGCCGACGCCGCCGTGGATGACCATGCCCCAGCCGGCGGCGTGACCGGCGCTCGGGGCGGCAGGCGTCTGCTGCGCCGCGGATGCCGCGGGCGCGAGTAGCGCGAGGGCGAGAGCTACAGCCGGGGTTCGGGCTCGGGCTCCGTGGCGGCGGTGCTTACCCATGGCTCGTGGGCGGGTCTTGCGCTCGGCGAGGCCGAAGGACTCCAGGCGGGCTTCGCGCAACCGCCGCCGCTGGGCTCGGGCTCGGATCGGGTGTTGGCCTGAACCGCTTATGGTTCGTAGCGCAGGGACGCAGGCGTGCAGAGAGAGTCGCAGCGGGCCGCGTTCGGACCGGGCGACGCGGCGGCTGGGAGACGGGGTGACGGGGTGACGGGGTGACGCGTCGACCGGGCGACGGCGCGGCGTGGCGCGAGGCAAGACGATCATCCGGCGATCTCGCGGTTCGCGGCAGGTGCGCAGTGTGCGTCAAAGGCGGCGGTCAGCGCCTGGGCTACATCTTCCGGGTGGCGTCCCTGGATCTGGTGCCGCTCGAGCATGAAGGCGAGGCGGCCGCGGAGGAACAGGGCGACGGCGGGCGAGGACGGCGGGAAGGGGGCGAAGTGCTCGCGGGCGTGCGCCGTCGCCTCCAGGTCCTGGCCGGCGAAGACGGAAGCGGCCCCATCGGGCCGGACGCGGTGGTGCAGCGCCATGGTGAGCGCGGGCCGGAGGCTGCCGGCGGCGCAGCCGCAGACGGAGTTGACCACGATCATCGCGGTCCGGTCCTGGTTCGCGGCCAGGAAGGTGTCGACCTGCTCGGCGCTGCGCAGTTCGCCGATGCCCAGGCTGGTCAGTTCCTGGCGCATGGGCGCGATCATCAGCTCGCTGTACAAGCCGCACCTCCCGTGGTTCTTGCGCCTCGGGCCGCCGAGGCGTGACGTGCAGGAAACATGGTCCGGTTGCCGGTGCGCCGCAAGCCGAGAGGTCGAGCGGGGTCATTTCCGCATTCGGCC
>JACQVE010000294.1 GCA_016209965.1 Gemmatimonadota bacterium
GCATGGGGGCGGGGCCGGGCGGGCCGGGGCTCTCCGGCGTGCACGTGCACATGACCAACTCGCTGAACACGCCCGTAGAGGCACTCGAGCACGCCTACCCACTGCGCGTGCGCCGCTACGAGATCCGCCGCGGCACGGGCGGCGCCGGGCTGCACCGCGGCGGGGACGGCCTGCGCCGCGACCTCGAGCTACTGGCGGACGCGGAGGTCAGCCTGCTCACGGAGCGGCGGCAGAGCCGGCCCGCGGGACTGGCGGGCGGCGAGCCGGGCGCGGCGGGCGCGAACGTGCTGATCCGGGCGGGAGAGGAGCAGCCGCTGCCGGCCAAGACCACCTTCCATGCCCGGGCCGGCGACGTGATCAGCATCCGCACGCCCGGCGGCGGGGGGTGGGGAGTAGCTGCCTTCGTGGCGCTCGCGCTAGGCATCGTGTCCGCCGGCTCGGCTGCCCAATCTCCTGACTGCGGCGGCCAGGGTGCCCCATCCGCCGCCGCCAGCGCGGACCTCTACTGTATCCCGCTGCTCCCCGCGCCCGATTTTCCGCAGGCGTCGGGCATGGCCGAGATGGAGCGCGTGCCCGCACCCTTCGGCATGGCCGTGACCCCCCAGGGCGAGCCGCTGTACGAGCTGCGCGTCTCCGTGGCCGGACTCGAGGCGCCGGAGCGGCTGGGCGCATACCGGAGCTACATCGCCTGGGCGACGACGCCGCTGCTGCGCCCCTGGATCAAGCTGGGCGAGGTCGCGAACGGACGCGCGGCTGTGGGCCGCATCGCGCTGGACAAGTTCCTGGTGCTCGTTAGCGCCGAGGCTTCCGCTGGCACGCTCGAGCGCCAGGGCCCTATCCTGCTACGCGGCACCTCGCCCAGCATGCGCATGATCCCGCACGAGGGCGATCCGCTCCTCTTCGCCGCCGCGGCCGCCGACCCGGGAGCGCATACGGCCCATCGAGCCGCGCCCGCCGCCCACGAGCTCGAATGGATCGAGCCGCCGCCGCACCCCGGGATACCCATGCCGCCCGGGCTGCACGACGCGCTGCCCAGCGTACGTCCGTTCCTGCCCCGTCCGCCGGCCGGGAGCCCGATCCCTGAAGCCGTGCCGCGCAGGCTCGTGCGGCTGAGGAACGGCGGCACGCTCGACCTGGAGGCCGCGCCCCTGCGGCGTACGATTGGCGGCCGTACCCATGTCATGTACGGCTTCAACGGCCAGTATCCGGGGCCGCTCATCGAGGTCGGGCAGGGTACGACGATCCTCGTGAACTTCAGCAACCGCACCGAGCTGCCCACCGCCATCCACTGGCACGGCGTGCGGCTGGAAAACCGCTTCGACGGCGTGCCGCACGTCACGCAGGAGCCGGTCCCGCCCGGAGGCAAGTTCCAGTACCGGGTCTACTTCCGTGACGCGGGCATCTACTGGTATCACCCGCATCACCGCGAAGACATCCAGCAGGATCTCGGGCTCTACGGCAACTTGATCGTCCGATCGCCGCGCCCGGACTTCTACGCTCCCGTGAACCGCGAAGAGGTCCTGATGCTGGACGATCTGCTGGTCGCGGAGCAGGGTCTGGTGCCGTACGGGCTCGAGCGCGCCACGCACGCGCTCAGCGGCCGCTTCGGCAACGTGCTGCTGGTGAACGGCGAGCCGGAGTATCGGCTGCGGGTGAAGAAAGGGGAGGTCGTTCGCTTCTTTCTCACCAATGTCGCGAACACGCGCACCTTCAATCTGTCGTTCGGCGGCGCGCCCATCAAAGTCGTCGCCTCTGACCTCAGCAAATTCGAGCGCGAGGAATGGGTGGAGAACGTCGTGCTCGCGCCCGCCGAGCGCTATGTGGTCGAGGTCCGGTTCGATTCGGCGGGCGACGTCGCCATCACCAACCGCGTGCGCGGCCTCGATCACCTCTACGGCAGCTTCTTCCCCGAGGTGGACACACTGGGCATCGTGCACGTGTCGCGTGAGGCGGTCACGCCCGACCACTCGGCGGCGTTCGCGCGGCTGCGCGACAACGCGGAGGTCACCGCCGATATCGCCGCGTACCACGGGCACTTCGACCGGCCCGTGGATCACACTCTCACCCTCACCATGCGCGCGAAGGAGCTGCCCTTCCCCGTCGAGCTGATGCTGCGCCTGGACTCCGCATTCTTCAATCCCGTCGAGTGGACCGGGACCATGCCGATGATGGATTGGGTCGCGACCGGCGGGGAGGTGGAGTGGGTGCTGCGCGAGGAAGAGACGGTACGCGAGAACATGGCGATCGAGTGGCGGTTCCGAGTCGGCGACGTCGTCAAGATCCGCCTCCTGAACGATCGCCGCGCGCTGCACGCCATGCAGCACCCGATCCACGTTCACGGGCAGCGCTTCCTCGTGCTCTCGCAGAACGGCGTCGCCAACCGCAACTTGGTGTGGAAGGACACCATGCTCCTGCCCGTGGGGCACACGGCGGATCTCCTGCTGGAGCTGTCCAATCCGGGAAAATGGATGCTGCACTGCCACATCGCGGAGCACATCGAGGCGGGCATGAAGATGGTGTTCACCGTCGAGTGACGCTCGTGGCGAGCCGCAGACGTCTTGACGCAACTTGCATCCCGACCGGGCGAGTCCTTCGACTCCGATTCGCTCAGGGTAAAGCTTGCAAGGGAGTGGAGCGGCCTATTCTGGGCGGCCTGTCAGCCCGTCCCAGCGCGAAAGGCGAGGAAAGTTCACCCAGTAGTTGTGACAGCGCCGCTATAGAGTCTCACGCAGGGACGCAGAGAACGCCGGCAACCAAGGCGGGATACCAACAAGGAGAGCGAGGATAAGCGAGGATAAGGATGAGGATAATGATCATGCGTACGAGAGATATCGCTGCTCTGGTACTGCTGCTTCCCGCCAGAGCGCTCGCGGCGCAGTCGGCCGCCCAGCTTTCGGCCGAGGTGCGCGAGTACGTGAGCGTGAGCGCGCCGGTCGTCGCGCTCGCACACGTGCGCATTGTGGACGGGACCGGCGCCGCGCCGGCGGACGACCAGACCCTTGTCATCGCCAACGGCCGGATCGAGGCGGCGGGGCCAGCGGCGCGGGTCAAGGTCCCGCCCGGCGCTCAGGTGCTCGAGCTGCGTGGCCACACCGTGATTCCCGGAATGGTGGGGCTGCACAACCACACCTTCTACACGACGGCGAACCGGCAGGCTCAGATCTCCTTCAGCGCGCCGCGCCTGTACCTGGCGGGCGGCGTGACCAGCATCCGCACGACCGGGAGCTATCATCCATACAGCGAAGTGAACCTGAAGCGCGCGATCGAGCAGGGGCAGGCTCCGGGGCCGCGGATGCACATCACCGGGCCCTACCTCACCGGGCTGGGATCCGGCAGCTACATGACCGAGGTGGCCACGGCCGAGGACGCGCGGCGCGTGGTCGGCTACTGGGCGGAGGAGGGCGCGACCTGGTTCAAGGCGTACACGCGCATCAGCCGCGAGGCGCTCAAGGCCGCCATCGACGAGGCGCACCGGCGCGGGCTCAAGTTCACGGGCCACCTCTGCTCCGTGTCGTTCCGCGAGGCGGTCGCCCTGGGGATCGACAACCTCGAGCACGGCTTCTTCACGAACAGCGACTACGCGCCGGGGAAGCAGCCCGACACCTGCCCGGCGACGCTGCGGCAGAGTCTGCTCGAGGTGGACCTGAACAGTGCGGAGGTCCAGGCCACGATCCAGGACATGGTTCGCAACGGCGTGGCCATGACCTCCACGCTCGCGGTGTACGAGCTGTCCATTCCGGACCGGCCACCGCTCGAGGACCGCGTGCTCGCGGCCATGGCGCCGGAGGTGCGGCAGGACTATCTGGCCACGCGCGAGCGGATCAAGGCACGGGCTTCGGAATCGACGCAGGCGGCGCTGTTCCGCAAGGCGCAGCAGTTCGAGCGCGCGTTCGTCAAGGCGGGCGGGTTGCTCGGCGCGGGTGTGGATCCCACCGGCAACGGCGGCGCACTCCCCGGCTTCGGCGACCAGCGCAACTACGAGCTGCTCATCGAGGCAGGGTTCTCGCCCGTCGAAGCCATCCGGATCCTGACCCTCAACGGCGCCAAGATCCTGGGCGTGGCGGACCGGCTCGGCTCGGTCGCGGCGGGCAAGCTCGCGGACCTCGTCGTCATCCAGGGTGATCCGGTCTCGAACCCGGCCGAGATCCGGAACGTGGCGATCGTGTTCAAGGATGGCGTGGGGTACGACCCGGCAAAGCTGATCGCCTCGGTCCAGGGGCTGGTCGGGATCCGCTGATACGGCAAAGGCCAGCACGGGATCGACGGCGCCCACTCAGCGGCTCGGGGAAGCCAGACGCGAAAAGCGTGGCCCCCGGGCCACGTGTAGCCCCGTTGCCAAAACCGCCGCGGTAGATGTATTGTTGGTCCGCTTTTTTGGGGACCACCTTTTTATGGACCGATGCAGGAAGATGCCGGCACGGTAATCGAAGCCACTGGACAGCCCACCTCGGGCGCCACGGTTGAACTCTGGAGCCCCCAAGAGAAGCTCGCTAGCTGCATTACGGACTCTCAAGGCGGCTTCCTCAACCTCTCCTCAGGATCAACCGGCGTACTTTTGCCGATAACGGGTCTGTATTGGCGCGCCACGCGATTAGGCTGGTACTTTCAGCGGTATTGGAAGTACGAGAAATGGTTTATCTCCAAACAGCCGAAACCGCGGTAATACTACGCGGCTTGAATTCACAGCTATAGTCACCGTCGAGGCGGCAGGTGGAGGGAAAGCCAGATACGGACGGCCCCGGCGGGCGCCCGGGGCTCAGCCCGAGCGCCGCAGCCGGATGCCGCCGTTCACAGTGGAGAGGTGCAGCTCGGGGCCGCCCTTGCCAATGCTGCCCTGCAGCCGCCGGGCGCTGGCGCGGCCGACCACAGTCATGGGGAAGTCGGTAGTGAGGTTGCCGTTCACGGTCTGGGCCCGCACGTCCGCGCTGGTTTCC
>JACQVE010000295.1 GCA_016209965.1 Gemmatimonadota bacterium
GCTGGCCGGATCGAGCGCGCCCAGCCAGCGGCGCAGCTCGTCCATCCCGTGCCGGGCCACGTAGCGCTTGAATCGCTCGCGGCGCTCGGGCGGCATGGGCGGCTCGCGAAAGAGAGGATGCGTGAGCGCGCGTAGAAAGAAGCCGGTTCCGCCGACGAGCAAGGGGACGCGGCTGCGGGCGCGGATCCCCGCCATCCAGCAACGCGCTTCGCGCGCGAAGCGGCCGGCGCTGTAGCGCTCGTTCGGGTCGACCAGGTCGAGGCCGTGATGCGGCACGCGCGCCCGCTGTGCCAGCGTGGGCTTGGCCGTGCCGATGTCCAGCCCACGGTAGACCTGCCGCGAGTCCATCGAGATGATCTCGCCACCGAGACGCTCTGCGACCTCGAGGGCCAACGTGGTCTTCCCTGTAGCCGTGGGGCCGGTGATCACGAGGGCATCTTGAGGCTGGACGCGCGGTGTTCGAGGAAGGCCCGCCGCCTCCGGGCGTCGGGCTTGCTCGGGACGGGGCGCGTCACTCCTAACCATGCCTTCCGAACCGGCGCTCGAGCTCGGGGAGTGAGAGGCGGACCACGGTCGGCCGGCCGTGCACGTCGTGGTAAGGAAGCTCGGTGGCGAAGAGCCGCTCGAACAGCTCGCGCATCTCGGGCGGCGAGAGCGGCTGACCTGCCTTGATGGCCGCCTTGCAGGCGAAGGTCATGGCAATGCGCTCGTGCTGGTTGCGCGCCGCGCCAGTCAATTCGCTTCCCTGCACCAGCTCGGTCAGCATCTCGCGAAGGCAGCGCTCGGCGCTGAAGTAGGGGTGCGGGTTTGGTGCGGCGTGCACGATGATGGTGCGGCCGCCGAACGGCTCGATCTCGAAGCCGGCCTGGGCAAAGAGAGGTTGCAGGTCGCGCACGGTATCGTACTCGGCCGGCGAGAGGCGCAGGGTGATGGGGAAGAGCAGCCGCTGGCTGGTGAGCCCGCCATCGGCAAAGCCGCGCATCATCTCGTCGAAAAGGATCCGCTCGTGTGCGGAGTGCTGGTCGATGATCAGCAGCCCGCTGCGCGTTTCCGCGAGGATGTAAGCGCTGTGGAGCTGCCACAGCGACGCCTGCGGAGGCGCTGCCGCCGGTCGCCCGGCCGCTGCCGATTCGGCTGCCGCAGGCGCCCCCCAAGCGGCAGCGGGCCCATCCAGGATTTCCAGCGCGTCCACGCCCTCCGGGACAGGCATAAACAGCGCGAGCTGACTCGCGCCGCCTCCGCTCACCGCCTCCGCCGGCGGAGGGCTGGCCGCCCGGATCTGCGGCAGCGGCAGGTGGCGGTCCAGCGTCGCGGCGCTCTCGAGCGAGCCCAGTGCCTTGCGCACGGCCGCCTCGACTGCAGCCTCGACACCCGCCCGGTCCCGGAACCGGACCTCCGCCTTGGACGGGTGCACGTTCACATCCACCCCACCAGCCGGGACCTCGAAGTAGAGGAGCAAGGAAGGGCGCGTGCCGAGGGGTACGGTGGTGCGATAGGCGCGCTCCGCCGCGTACACGAGCTCCCGGTCCCGGAACGGGCGGCCGCCCACGAAGAGGTAGGCGCGACGCGGCCCGCGGTTCGCGGCATCAGGCCGCTCGATCAGCCCCGCCACGGTCACACCGTTCAGGTCACCGAGCGCTGGCACCAGGCTGGCTGCTGCTTCATCGCCCCAGAGCGCGGCGATGCGCGCGGCCAGCTCCGCGGCAGGCGGGAGGTCTACCAGCTCTCGGCCGTTGGAATCGAGGCGGAACGCGGCCGACAGGTTCGCCAGTGAAAGCCTGGTGAGGACTTCCGCCACTGCCCGTGTCTCGACCGCGCTCGAGCGCAGGAACTTGGCGCGGGCTGCCACGTTGTAAAACAGGCTGGACACCGTCACCGTCGTGCCGGGCTGCCGCGCGCAATCCTCGATGCCCAGGATACGGCCGGCCGCAACCCGCAGCCGCGAGCCCACCCCTCCGGCCTCCGCAGTCTCGAGCGTTAGCCGGGATACCGAGGCAATGGAGGGCAGTGCTTCGCCCCGGAAGCCGAAGCTGCGCACAGCCTTCAGGTCCTCGGGCGCGGCGATCTTGCTGGTGGCGTAGCGGTCCAGGGAGAGCAGGGCGTCCTCGCGGCCCATGCCGCACCCATCGTCCGATACCCGGATCTCGGTCTTGCCGCCGTTCTTGATCGAGACCTCGACCCGGGTCGCGGCCGCATCCAGCGCATTCTCGACCAGCTCCTTGACCACCGATGCCGGGCGTTCGACCACTTCACCGGCGGCGATCTGGTTGGCGAGGGCGTCAGGCAGAATGTGAACGCGGCGGGGCATGGCTCCGTCCCGGACGGTTACGATAGGGCCGGCGGGGAGCCGCCGGCCACATCAATGCATAATACGTCGCAAGCGGTGAAAAATCACGGCGCCGGTGAGCGTTGCAGCGGGAGTCGTGGCCGACCGCCATCGTGCGAAGTGCGCGTCACTCGTGCAGCTTGTAGAGCGTGCAGGCGTTGCGCGCGGTCGTGGCCGCAACCTGCTCCAGCGATTCGCCGCGTAGCGCGGCCACAGCTTCCGCGACGAAGCGCAGGAAGGCCGGCTCGTTGCGCCGGCCCCGCCTGGGCACGGGCGCCAGGTAGGGGCTGTCGGTCTCGATCAGCAAGCGGTCCGCGGGCACAGCACGCACGAGATCGGCACCCTGGTAATTGGCGAAGCTAACGAGCCCGGAGAAGGAGATGTACCACCCGCTTTCCAGGCCGGCCTCGAGCAGCAGCAAACTGCCCGCAAAACAGTGCAGCACGCCGACGACGCCGCGTGCCTCGCGTACGAGCGCGGCTGTGTCCGCGTCTGCCGCGCGCGAGTGTACAACGGCGGGCAGCGCGAGTTGCCCGGCCAGCTCGAGCTGCCGCACAAAGGCGCGCCGCTGAGTGGAGCGCGAGGCGTGTTCGTAGTGGTAATCGAGCCCCGTCTCACCGAGAGCGACGACTTCGGAACGCAGGGCCAGGGCGGCGACACGTTCGAGAGCCTCGTCATCCGCCCGATCCGCCAGGTGCGGGTGGATCCCGGCGGTGGCCCACACGCCGGGGCGGGAGGCCGCGAGCTCGCAGACGCGCGCGCTATCCTCCGCATCGCTGGCGACCGTGACCAGGCGGGTCACCTGCTGCGCGCGCGCCCGCTCGAGCACCGCGTCCAGCTCGGCGCTCAGGCGCTCGTCGGTCAGATGGCAGTGGCTATCGAAGA
>JACQVE010000296.1 GCA_016209965.1 Gemmatimonadota bacterium
CTGGTAATGCAGCGCATCGAAGCCGGGGGCGTAGGGCCCGGGCGGGGGCGCCTGGCCAGCGCGGATCGGCGGCGGCTCTGCGGCCCGGGGAGGCGCAGCGGCTGCCCCGCCCTGCGGCATGCGCGCGCACGCTGCCAGCAGCGCCGCGTACCCGAGGAGCACCGCGCGGCCGGCGCTCCGGCTGGCTGGACTCGTCACCGCGCCTCCCCGGCCGTGGTGTCCCCGCACAGCACACCGGAAGTGTCTCTCGCCCCCGGCGGCCGCGCCGCCGGCCGGAAAGCCGGCGCCCGCCGCGCCCCCGGACCGTGGCCGGAATCTAGCACGCGCGGCGCTGGCTGGCCCAGCCCCGCCGGCGGCCGTGACGGCCGCCCGCCCGCCCTGGCATCCGCGCTGTCAGGAGGCCAGCCGGGGCGCGCGTGGCGCGGTTGAACGGCGAATCCCGGAAGTCCCGGCCGCCGACCGGCGCCAGCACATCCCCGTTCCAGGCGTCCAGCACCACAAGAGCACCCTGCAGGTAGTCCGTCGCACCCTCCAGCCCGCCGCCGCGCTGCCGCGCCCCGTGCCCCGTACGCTCGCCCGCGGTAGCGGCCGTAGCGCCCCGCCTCGATCGCCCCGAACTGTTGTGCCAGCTCCTGCTCCGCCGCTTGCTGAATCCCGGCATCCAGCGTCGTCCGGATCACCAGCCCTTCCGTATAGATCGCCTCGCCCAGCTCCGACTCGAGCAACTGCCGCACCTCCTCGACAAAATACGGCGCCCGCTCCGCAGGCTCCGCCGAGCCCCGCCGCAGCCGCAGCCGCGCCGAGCTCGCCCGCGCCGCCTGTGCCACCGCCACCCGCCCCTGCTCCGCCATACGCTCAAGCACCAGGTTCCGCCGCCGCACCGCCGCCGCCGCATCCGCCCGCGGGTTCAGCCGCGAGGGCGAGCGCGGCACTCCCGCCAGCAGCGCCGCCTCCGCCAAGGACAACTACGCCGCCGGCTTGCCGAAGTATTCCTGCGCCGCCGCCTCGATCCCCCACGCGCCACTGCCGAAGTAGATCTGGTTCAGATAAAGCTCGAGAATGTCCCGCTTGCCGTAGCGCTCCTCGATCTCCTGCGCAACGCGCATCTCCCCCAACTTCCGCCACGGCGTGCGCTCGCGCGGCGGCAGCTCCTGTGGAAACAGGTTCCGCGCTAACTGCATGGTGATGGTGCTGAACCCCTCCCGCACCTCGAGTGAGCGCAGGTTGCGCCACAGCGCCACCGGCACGCGCCACCAGTCCACACCGCCATGCTCCCAGAAACGCCGGTCTTCGATGGCCACGAACGCCGCCGGCGCATGCTGGGGCAGCAAATCCAGCGGCACCACCACGCGCCGCACCACGTACAACTTGGCCAGCTCCCGGCCGCGCCGGTCCAGCACCAGGGACGCCTGCTCAGGCATGTAGCCGCGCAGCCGATCCACGTCCGGGCAGCCCCGCAGCCCGCAGCGCTCCCAGAGCAGCAGCGCGGCACCCCCCAGCGCCATCGCCAGGAGCGCTCCCACTCGCAGCCACCGCCGCCACCGCCCCTTTGCTGACGCTACGCCCACCATGCCTGCCACCCGGGCGGCAAGGACGGTACCAGGCGGAAGCTGGGAGTGATTTCCCGTGGGTGGGTCGGCAAGCTGCCGCTGGCCAACCCCAGCCCCTCATTCAAGAAAGGACTGGATCGCCCGCCCCCGCCGCATTACCATAGGCGCACGCTTCACAACTCGCCCCGGCCAGCACACCACCTGTTTCAGCACTAGACCCCTTGGAGGTGACCATGCTCCGCGCTTCAGCGCCTCCGCATCCTGCGGCTTACGTTTCCAAGCGCGTGCTTCTCCGGGATCTGCTGGTGTTCCAAGGGAAGCTTTGGGCGGACGGCTTCAAGGACTTCATCCTGGCCGGCTTTGCCCTGGGTGCGGGGCTCTTGGATGTTCTCTTTGGTCCGGACCTCAGGAGGATTGCACACGGCCTCAGCGGGCGAAACGGGCGAAACATGGATTCAGCGGACGCTTACGGCCCGCAGCAGGAGGGCTATATGCTTTACCGAGTCTTGCGTTTCGGGAAGCGATTCGATCTGTGGCTGAACCTCTATGGCTCTGCCCTGCCCAGCAAAAAGCTGAGAGAGGCATGGTTTGGAACGTCTCCCTCGGCGCTGGGCACCGAAGAGTCGCTACGGGGTAGACGGCGCGGCGATGCGGTCCAGTGAGAAGCAGGCCCTCGGTCTGGTGTTATGGGCGCTGACAGCCTGCAGCAGTGGCGACGGCGGCGGCACCACTGGCCCCGGCGATACCGGCGTCGCCTCCGTCAGAGTCAGCCCCGCCTCGGATTCCCTAGAGGTCGGCCAGACCCTTCAGCTAACGGCCACCGCCCGGGATAGCCGCGGCAACACCCTCACCGGCAAGACAGTCACCTGGTCCAGCTCCGATGCCCTGACGGCCACCGTTTCCGCGACCGGGCTGGTCACAGGGGTCAAAGCCGGCACCGTGACCATCACCGCGCGTGTGGACAACGCGAGCGGCACTGCCTCGGTGAAGGTGAAGTCGGCACAGGTCCCCGTGGCCTCCGTCACCGTGTCGCCCGCCACCAGGAGCCTCGTCCTGGGCGACACCGTGACTCTCGCTGCCGTGGCCAGGGACGCCGCCGGCAACGTCCTCGCCGGCCGCACCTTTAGCTGGTCCAGCTCCGACACCGCCGTGGCGCGCGTGTCCACGCAGGGGCGCGTCACGGCCGCCAAGGTCGGCAGCGCCACGGTAACCGCGACCATCGAGGGGAAGGCCGGCTCGGCCAGCATCACCGTCACCTCACCCCTCACCGCCCAGTTTGTCCTCGCCTTCCACGCCTGCAACAGCGCGGCAGTCGACTGCGGCAACCCGTCCAACCACGTGGTCCAGCTCGCGCAGGGAAACGACGGCGCCTCCTGGACGCCGGTGCCCGGATTCACCGCCTATTCGGGCAGTGTCCCGGACGTCATCCGCAAGGGCAACACGCTCTATGTCTTCACGCCCGGCCGCGTGCGCCGCTACCGCATCGACACCGGCCGCTGGGAGGACCCCGTGACCGTGACCATCCGCAACGCCGATGGCTCGAGCGAGTTCTTTGTGGACCCCAGCCCCATCCTGGACTCGACCGGCAACATCGTCCTGTTCTATCTGGTCGGCGGCGCGCCCGGCACGGGCGACCCCGCGAGCTGCCCAGCAGGCCAGACCAGTTGCACCAAGCTGTTCCGCAGCGCCACCGAGGTGCAGGGGAGCGACGGCACCTCCTTCACCGTGGACTCCGGCAACCGCGCCCAGCTCACCATCGCCTCGAACGAAAGCGCCTCGGACCCCGATATCTTCCCGGGCCCCTCCGGCTTCGTCATGTACATTTCCCGCGGCCCCAGCGTGCAGGCCACCACCGCCTCCGACCTGCGCGGCTCCTACACCAACGTGAGCGGCCTGCCCAACGGCCTGCTCGTCCAGGGCGCCGGTGGCATCCCCGCCGGCTACTATGATTCCGCCACCAGCCGCTTCTGGACTTATGTCCACATCCGCCAGGGCAATATCGCCGTGATCCGCCGCGCCCTGCACACCACCCTCTCCAGCCAGCTCAACGAGTCCCAGTTCACGACCGTCGTGGCGGGGGCAACGTATCCTGGGCTCGGGGCCACCTGGCACGTGGAAAGCCCGGGGATCACGAGCAATGTCCCGTAGCCGCCCAGGCAGATCCGCTCAAGATCTCCCCCGGTACAACGCGCCCGAACCTGTCGCCCTCGATCACCCGGCGCTCCGCCCAAGCGGCGCGAGCGCTCGGGATTGACGTCGCAGGCCTGCCCGCTTGACGCCGGAACGCCCGCTGCATAGCATTGCCCGTCAGCCATTCGAACGAGCGTTCGAAAGCAGGGGCCGCCCATGAGCCGCTTCACCGAGGAAGAGCTGAAGCAGAAGGTGCGCGAGGGCTATATCCTCGAGTCGCCCGAGGAAATGACCGAGGGCTATCGCAGGGCCATCATCACCCAGCTAACGGTCCAGGGCGATACCGAGCTGATCAGCGCGCCGGCCTACTGGATGGCGGCGCAGGATGCGCCTTCCATCAATACGCAGGTCTCGGTAGTCGCGATCATCCAGGACGAGCTGGCGCATGCCAACATCGCCTACCGCATCCTGGAGGACATGGGGCTGGACAAGGAGCAGCTCCTGTATGGCCGGGAGCCCCACGAGTTCAAGCACCCGTACGGCTTCGATCAGCCGCTCGAGAACTGGGCTGAGATGGTGGTCGCCAACGGCTTCTTCGATCGCGCCGGCTTCACGCTCTTGAGCGACGTCCACGAGAATACCAGTTACGGGCCCCTGAAGCGCGCACTGGTCAAGGTGGATCTGGAGGAGAACTTCCACCTGCGCCACGGCGAGAACTGGATGAAGCGCCTGGTCAAGCTGGGCGGCGAGGCCCGGCAGAAGCTGCAGCAAGCGGTGGAGTGGATGTTCCCTATGACGGTCGAGTGGTTCGGCCTCCCCGACGACCTGAAGCGGCACAGTGACCAGCTCGACTACCGGCTGAAGGGCCTGACCAACGACCAGCTCCGCCAGGTCTGGATGTCGGCCACCGTCCCGCTCTGCGAGTCGCTCGGCCTCGAGGTGCCGGCTCACTACGACGAGGCGCGCGGCGAATACGTCCTCGACTACCCCTTCCCCTGCCAGTACGATGCGGCGGCCAAGCGCTGGCTCTTCGAGGACGGCCAGATCACATGGGACCAGGTGTTCCAGCGCTGGAAGGCGCGCGGCCCCATGAACGAGTATTACGTCGAGACCGTGCGTCGCAGCCACGGCTCGGTGCAGAAGCTGCTGGAGGCAGCGTGAGCCCGACCCAGCTCCACCCCCTGTGGAACGCGCTCCGCGAGGTCCGCGACCCGGAGCTCCCGGTCAGCGTGGTGGACCTGGGACTGATCTACGCGATCCGGCGGGACGGCGCGCGCGTCGAGGTCGACCTGACGTTCACGGCCACGGGCTGCCCCTGCATGGCGTTCATCCGCGAGGACGTGCGTGGCCGCCTGCTCCGCGAGCCGGGCGTGCACGAGGTCGTTATCCACGAGGTCTGGGACCCGCCCTGGACCCGCGAGCGCATGACAGAGGAGGGGCGACGGGTGCTCCGGAGTTACGGAATCGCGGCTTGAGCCATGGTCTACGAAGTTTTTGCCCGCACCAGCCGCGGCGAGCCGCTGCGCAACATCGGCAACCTGAACGCGCCCAACGACGAGCTGGCGCGTATCTACGCCTACAGCACCTATGACGAGGAGCGCTGGTTCGACATGTGGGTCGTGCCCCGTGACCGGCTGCTCCCCGTCTTCAATGCCGAGGCCGGCACTCTGCTGGAGCGCTGAGCGTGCCTGCGCCCGCCCCCACCATCGAACTGTCACCGGCTGCCCGCACCGCCACCCGCGACCTGATCCTGGTACTGGCCGACTCGAAGCGGCTCCTGGGCATGCGCTACGCCGAGTGGATCCTGGGCGCGCCGGAGCTCGAGGCCAGCATCGCCTGTGCCGCCATGGCCCAGGACGAGTGGGGGCACGCCCGCCTGCTCTATGCGCTGCTCAAGGATTTGGGGGACGACGTCGACCGGCTCGAGCACGGCCGCGAGCCGGCCGAGTACTGCAGCCTCGAGGCTCTCGATCTACCGCCGCAGGACTGGCCCGACCTGGTCGTGCTCAACGCCCTGGCGGACGCCGCCTTGACCACCCAGTGCGAGGCGCTGCTCGGCTCCGCCTACGCGCCGCTGGCCCAGCGCGTCGAGAAGCTGCTCGAGGAGGAGCGTTTCCATGCCGCCCATGGCGCCGCCTGGCTCCGCCGCCTCGCCCGCGCTGGGGAGAGCGCCCGTGGCACGCTGGCCCTCCCCTTGACGGCCGCGCTGCCCGCGCTGCTCCGCTGGTTGGGGCCGGACTCCCCGCGCGCTGCGGCGCTGCGCGAGGCAGGAGTGGTCAACGCCACGGGCAGCGCGCTCCGCGCCCGCTATCTCGAGCGCATCGCGCCGCTGCTTGCCGAGCTAGGCGACGCCGCACCCCCGCGCGCCCCGGCCGCCCCCGACTTCGCCGGCTTCGACGAGGCCAGGCGCCGCGTCTCGACGCACGGGCCGGACGCCGCGACCGTGGCGCGGATCCGGGGCGACAAGAACCGCGTCTTCCTCATGGACTGAGATGAGCCGCCCAGCCAAACGGAAACCCTCCGCTGCCACAAGGCGCGCCGCCGACCTCGGCCTCCCCGAGCACGTACCCTGCGCCTTCTGCGGCTCCCAGGACACGGAGCTGCACTCCCCTTTCGGCTCGGCGCTTTCCCTGACCACCTACTGGTGCCGCGCCTGCCGTACCGCCTTCGAGTGGATCAAGTGGGACGGCCCGCGCAGCGCGCAGAACAGTTGAGCGAGCAACAGCGCGCCCGCCCCTGCCGCCCGGGCTGCCCCCGTCGCCCGAACCACGCCGGAGCCGCCCGTGCCCTGTGACTGCGCCAGCATCGGCCTGAACGAGATCTTCACTGAGCGCCAAGCGCGGAGAGACGCGCGCCGCTACCGCCGCGCCGGGCTCGACCTCCGTGCTCGCCGGCTGATTGGCGCGATCGAGGAGGTAACGCCCGTCCGGGGCGCCACCGCCCTCGAGGTCGGGGCCGGCCTTGGCACGCTCTCTATCGAGCTGCTCCGCACTCATGGCGCGAGCCACGCCAGCGCCGTCGAGGCCAGGCCCCACTCCGTCGCGCTGGCCCGGGAACTGGCGGAGGAGGCCGGGGTCGCGGATCGCCTCGGGCTCGAGCTTGCCAACTTCGCGGAACGCGCAGTCGACGAGAGCTACGACGTCGTCATCCTGGACCGCGTGGTCTGCTGCTACCCCGTGTGGCAGGAGCTGCTGCGCCCCGCCACCGCCGCCGCGCGCGCCGCAGTCGCGCTCAGCTATCCGCGCCAGGCATGGTGGACCCGCGCGTTCTTCGGCCTCGCCAACACCGGGCAGTGGCTGCTCCGCCGCCGCTTCCGCCTCTACCTGCACCCGCCGGCCGAGATGCAGGCGGCGTTACGGGCCGATGGCTTTCTGCCACGCGTCGCCGGCCACGTCGGCCCCTGGGAGCTGCTGGTCGCGCCCCGGGCCATCAGCACCCGCCAGCCCTCTGCTTGAGCCCAGGGCGCCTGGCGGCCCATGGCACGCCTTTGCTCAGGCGCAGCCGATTCCGCAGATTGCCGAGGCA
>JACQVE010000297.1 GCA_016209965.1 Gemmatimonadota bacterium
CCCCAAGCCGTTCACGCGCCCAGCCGATGCGGCGTTCGGATCCGCCTGGTCCAGCGTGGACTGCTTCGGGTTGATCTCCGTGATGGTAACTTGGAATTGGGCGAGGCCGCGGGCGCTGCTCCCGAGGAGCAGCAGGAACGCCAGGACAGACGCGGACCCGGAGTACGGGCGTGGCCATCTGGACCGCGTGGAGCGCCGCTTCAAGCCGTCTCGCATGGCCCACCTCCGGTCAAGGCAGCCCCCACGCCTTTTCCCGCATCAACCTTGAGCCCGCGCGCGCGGCCGCGGTCCGACTCCTGGCTCGCCGCACCCGCCGGCGCACCGGCGCTGCCCGGGATCGCGCTTGCTCGCGGTCCGCCGTCACCACCGGTAATGCCCGATGATGCGGTAGGCATAAAGCACGTCCTCCTTCTGCGTACCCCAGCCGATGTTGTGGATGATGTAGCGGCGGTCTGTGTCCGGTACATGCTCCGCCGCCACCATCCCTATGTGATGGTAGCCGCTGGGCAGCAGCCAGGCGACGACATCGCCGGGCTCGTAGGCGCCGTCCAGGGCAATGGCCCTGCCCTTCCGCCGGAAGTAGGTCATCAGGTTGGGCACGCGGCGGTGGTCGATGCTGGCGTCCGGCCCGCGAACCCGCCAGCGCTGGGGATACGCGGCAAAATGCCCGCGCATGTCCCGGTGCACCTCCACCTGCAGGTCGACGCCGATGCCGCGGAACGCGCGAATGATCACGTCGGTGCACACGCCCCGCTCGAGCGGCACATCCCCGTTCGGATAGCTCAGTCGGACGTAAGAGGGGTCGTAGTACGTGGTCACGCCCACCTGCTGCTCGGCGGCCCTGGCCAGCGCCGCCGCCAGCGGCGGGGATGCCGTCTGTGCCCGCAGCGGAGCGGACAGGACGGCCAGCGACAACAGGAGCTGCCACGAGGCCGGTCTCAGCGCGTATCCTCCGGCTCCTCGCCCTCGCGCCAGACCAGGTCGGTACGGTTATACGCCCGCTGCTTCCCGGTTTCCGGGCACTCGAGCCCGACTTCCAGAGTGGCACCCATGTCGAACAGCATCTTCTCGGCAAACGCCGGTGCCGGGTGCTCCTTCCCGCAAAACTTGCAACGGTAATAGACGGACACGTTCTCCTCCTTTGCTTCTGCAAATTACAGGGGAGCGCAGCGGCGGAGCTTGCTCCGGGCCGCTCGGCCGAATGCGACCGTACTTGCGAATTCGACCACTCAGGGCGCAGCGCCCCGACTCCCTATCTGGCGCCGCGCCAGTGAGTGGCGCGCGCGGCGTACGGCGTCGATCCGCACCCCGCAGTACTTGAATTCCGGGATCTTGCCCATTGGGTCGAGCGCCGGGTTGGTCAGCAGGTTGGCGGCCGCCTCGACGTAGCAGAAGGGGATGAACACGGCGCCCCGGGGGATGCCGTCGTCGCGGCGGGCAATGGCCGTGATCCGCCCCCGTCGCGTCTCCAGTCGCAGCGCGCCGCCCGCCTCTACCCCCAGCCTGGCCAGCTCCTGGCCGTGCAGGCTGGCCATGGCAGCCGGCTCGATCGCGTCCAGCACCGCAGCACGCCGGGTGATGGCGCCCGTGTGCCAGTGCTCGAGCAGTCTCCCGGTGATCAGCACGTAGGGGTACTCCTCGTCAGGCGGCTCCGCGCCCGGCGTGAGGTCCACGGGCACCAGCTTGCCCCGGCCGCTGGGCGTGGGGAAGCGCTCCGTGAAAATGACCTCGTCGCCCGGATCGCCCTCCGCGCGACAGGGGTAGGTCACGCCGTGCTCGCGCTCCAGCCGCTGCCAGGTGATGCCCGCCAGGCTGGGCGCGGCCCGCCGGATCTCGTTCCACACGTCCGCCGGGCCGTCGTAACGCCAGTCCAGGCCCAGGCAACGCGCCATCTCCTGGATGATCCAGAGGTCATGCCGCGCCTGCCCCGGCGGCTCCAGCGCCTGCCGCCCGAGCTGCACCCGCCGGTCGGTGTTAGTGAACGTGCCCGTCTTCTCCGGAAAGGCGGAGGCAGGCAGCACCACATCGGCAAAGGAAGCGGTCTCGGTCAGGAAGATGTCCTGCACCACCAGCCACTCGAGGGCGGCCAGCGCTTCGCGCGCGTGATCGACGTCCGGGTCGGACATGGCCGGGTTCTCGCCCATGATGTACATGCCGCGGATCCGGCCGGCGCGCGCCGCGTTCATGATCTCGACCACCGTGAGCCCGGGATTGGGATCCAGCGGCCGGCCCCAGAGCGTTTCGAAGAACTCGCGCACCTCCGGCCTGGAGACCGGCTGGTAGTCCGGGTAGACCATGGGGATCAGCCCCACGTCCGACGCACCCTGCACGTTGTTCTGCCCGCGCAGCGGATGCAGCCCCGTGCCGCGCCGCCCGATCTGCCCCGTGACCAGCGCCAGCGCGATCAGGCAGCGGGCGTTGTCCGTGCCGTGCACGTGCTGCGAAATGCCCATGCCCCAGAAGATCATGGACGCGGGCGAAGTGGCATACAGCCGCGCCACCTCGCGCAGCGTGGCCGCCGGGATCCCGCAAACCGGCTCCATGGCCTCCGGGCTGTAGGCGACGACGCGGCGCCGCAGTTCCTCGAAGCCCTCCGTCCGCTCCGCGACAAAGCGCTCGTTGACCAGACCCTCCGCGATGATCGTGTGCAGCATGGCGTTCAGCACGGCCACATCGGTCGCCGGCCGGAACTGCAGGAAGTGGGTGGCGAAGCGTGCCATCTCGTGCCGGCGCGGATCGAGCAGGATCAGCCTGGCACCGCGCTCGACCGCGTTCTTCATGAAGGTCGCCGCCACCGGGTGGTTCTCCGTGGTATTCGAGCCCACCACCATCATGACATCGGCATAGGCCACGTCCGCCACCGGGTTGGACACGGCGCCCGAGCCGATCCCCTCCAGCAGCGCCGCGACCGACGAGGCGTGGCAGAGGCGAGTGCAGTGGTCGACGTTGTTGCTGCCGAACCCGGCGCGCACCAGCTTCTGGAACAGATACGCCTCCTCGTTGCTCCCCTTGGCCGAGCCGAAGCCGGCCAGTGCCTGGCCGCCATCCCGCTCCAGGATGCGGCGCAGGCCGGCCGCAGCCAGCTCCAGCGCCTCCTCCCAGGTGGCCTCGCGGAACGCCTGCTCCGGGTGCGCCGGGTCTACCAGCGCGCGCGCGTCCTTGGCCGCACCCTCGTGTCGCACCAGGGGCGTGAGCAGCCGGTGTGGGTGGTGCACGTAATCGGAGCCATAGCGCCCCTTGACGCACAGCCGCCCGTGGTTGGACGGGCCCCACCGGCCCGTGGCCTCGATGATCCGGTTGTCCCGGACGTGGTAGCTGAGCTGGCAGCCCACCCCGCAGTAGGGGCAGAGCGTGGGCACCACCCTCGCCCCGGCCTCCGCGCCCGACACGGCCAGGCGGCGACCCGGCGAGGCGGCGAGCAACGCCCCCGTGGGGCAGGACTGCACGCACTCGCCGCAGCCCACGCAGCTACTCTCGCCCATCGGATCTTCCAGGTCGAAGACGACGCGGGAGTGGGCGCCGCGGCCGGCAAAGCCGATGACGTCGTTGACCTGCACCTCGCGGCAGGCGCGCACGCAGCGCGTGCACTGGATGCAGGCGTCCAGCCGAACCGCCATGGCCGGGTGCGACAGGTCGGGTGCGGCATTGGGCCCGATCTCCGTCCGCGCGGGCGCGAAGCGCGGTGTTCCCATCTCGAGAGTGCGCACCCAGTAGTGCAGTTCGGAGTCTTCGCGGTACGGCTGCGGCGGCATGTCCGCGAGCAGCAGCTCGAGCACCATGCGCTGCGCCTTGCGCGCCCGGCCGTTGGCCGCGCAGACCACCATGCCCGCCGCCGGCTGGCGGCAGCAGGAGGGCGCCAGTACGCGCTCGCCCTGAATCTCGACCACGCACGCGCGGCAGTTGCCGTCCGCGCGCATCCCGTCCTGATAGCAGAGATAGGGGATGGCGACGCCGTGGCGGCGGGCCGACTGCAGGATCGTCTCGCCCGGCCGGGCCAGGACCTCCCGGCCGTCGAGAACGAAGGGGATCTGGCCGTTCGTGCTCATGGCCTGGCCCTTGGATTCCCGTGCCCGTACCCGTACCCGTATCCGTACCCGATCCCGTACCGCAACAGAGGCCGGGCAGGGGTTCGGC
>JACQVE010000298.1 GCA_016209965.1 Gemmatimonadota bacterium
CGAGGCGACGTCGCTCCTCACCCCGCGCCTCGCCCAGCGCCTGCCGCCCCTCCCGGTCCAGCAGCAGCGCAGGATCCCGCCACTGCTGCGCCCGCTGGGATGGCATGGCAGCCAGCGCCCTTTGGAAGGCGGACTCCGCGGCGACAAAGTCGCCCCGCGTGTGCCGCACGAATCCCAGCAGCGCAGCGCACCACCACGCCTGCTCGCCGCGCCCCGCCCCCGCACCCGTGCCCGCGCCCGCGCCCGCGCCCGCGCCTTCCGCTGCGCGGTCCACGTCCAGAGGGCGGCCGCCGCATTCGCCCGCCAGCCGTGCGGCCTCCTGGAACCGCCCGGCCTCGGCCAGGTAGCGCACGCGCTGACCCAGGATCCAGCGGTCCTCGGGCAGTTGCGCGGCCGCCGCCGCGAGCTGCAGCAGCAGCTCCTCCCGCCCGTCCTCGACCTCCAGCGGCTCCGGTGGCGGCCGCCAATCCGGCTCATCGTCGTACCAGCACATCCGACCCACGACTTCATCGCAAGCGGCGCCGCCGCCGCTCCAGACCACGGGCAGATGCTGCCGGCGCAACCACTCGAACCGGGCCTGCGCCTCGCGCGCCTGGCGCACGACCCAGGCCGAGTCACTGCCGCCCGGCGCCCGGACGCCCGAGCTGGCCTGGCCCAAAGCGGACTCCTGCCCGCCCGGAACCATCAGCGGCGCCAGCGCGGCCGCACGCAGAAAGCTCAGGGCAGAAATTCTCTCTAAACGCATGGAGGAGGTTGGAAAGATTTCACCACGGAGGCCGCGGAGAACACAGGGGCGTGGCGCTGTCGGATCCCCCGCCGCCACTCCGCGCACTCCGCGGTATATACCCCATTCGGGGAACGTTGCGCCGGTCTACGCCGCGGCGCTCAGCCGCGACGAGCGCGCTGCGTCCGCGCCGTCCAGCATCGCCTTGATCAGGGCGATGTCCAGCATCATATCGGGAATGAGCCGCAAGCGGAACACGGCCAGGATCGACTGCACGTCCCGCCGCTCCTCCTCGCCCAATCCCGTTTCCACCGCGATCGGCTCGCCGCCCGGCCGCAGCGCGGCCATGGTCAGTCGCGCGCGCACCACCAGGAGCCGCCCCTGCTCCTCGTAATCGGGCGCGGCGACGCGCGGCTCGATGCGCTGCCAGACCGCCTCCAGGAACTCCGGCCAGTTGCCCAGCGCGCGGTAGTAGGAAGCCACGCCCGGGTGGCCGTGCCTGAGCTCGATGCCGTCGAAGAGCTGCCTCAGACGACCCGTCGCCAGCAGCGGGTCGACCAGCTCGATATTCGCCGCCCCCGGCGCTGGCCCGGTCGGAATGCCAGCCAGCGCCTTGGCCGAGAGTGTGGGGCTGCGGCTCCTCTGACGCAGCGCGCTGCCCGTCATGTCCTCGTCCCAGGCGGTCGTGATGAGCAGCAGCTTGGGCAGCACGTAATGGATGGTGTCCGTGAACGGGCGGATCAGTCCCAGCTCGCCGAGGCGTTGCCAGTTCACGTCCCCGGCCTCGGGCACTGGCTCGAGCAAGGCGCCCGAGCGCAGGTCATCTGCCGCCTCCTCGAAAGCCCTCGTCCGGGCCAGCGCCCGGATGCCATGCCAGGCGGAATCCAGCCAGTCCGGGTAGTTGGCCAGAACGCGGAACACGAAGCTGACGAAGGGGACGCGCAGTGTTGCCTGGATCTCCCGGTAGATGCCGCCGCTCCGCTCGTCCGCCAGCTCCGGCGTCACCTCCCGCAAATCCGGTAGCAGCCGCATGCCGCGGCCCAGATCCGCCTTCCGTTCCGTCTCCATCGCGCTGCCGTCGTTGCACGGAGCATGCCCGCGGAACTCCGGGCTCCCGTCCGGTGTCCTAGTGGCTCGTCTCCGCAGTCGAATGCCACCGGAATTTCGGTGACGAGCCACCACTCCTGGCCCCGACAGCCGGAGGAGCCCATGATCCACCGCAGGCAGTTCCTGAGCGGCGCGCTCGGCCTCGCCGTCGCCCCACTCTCCCTGCCTCTCTTCGCACGCATGGCGGACGACGCCGCAGCGGATACCGGCCCGCAGGAGATCCCCAAGCTCGAGAAGCCCAAGTCCGAGTGGCGCAAGCTGCTGCCGGAGGACGCCTACGCCGTGCTCTTCGAAGAGGCGACGGAGCGGCCCTGGACCAGCGAGCTGAACGACGAGAAGCGCCCCGGCACCTTCCTCTGCGCCGCCTGCCTCCTGCCGCTGTTCGAGGCCCGTACCAAGTTCGACAGCGGCACCGGCTGGCCCAGCTTCTGGGCGGCAATCCCGGGAAAGATCGGCACCAAGCGGGACTTCAAGCTGATCCTCCCGCGAACCGAGTACCACTGCATCCGCTGCGGCGGCCACCAGGGCCACATCTTCAACGACGGCCCGGCGCCCACCGGCAAGCGGTACTGCAACAACGGCGTCGCCCTGCGTTTCGTGCCCGCGGGCGAGCCGCTGCCGGCGCTCCGCACGTGAACGCCCACGGCCCCCGCGCACCCCGCGCACCCCTGCTCTTGCTGGCGCTGGCCGCCCTGGGGTGCGTGGCCGCGCCGGTCACGCGCGCGCAAGAGGTCAAGCTGGCCACTGCCACCTTTGCCGGCGGCTGCTTCTGGTGCATGGAGCCGCCCTTCGACACGCTGCCCGGCGTGGTCTCGACCACCTCCGGCTACACGGGCGGGAGCCAGGCTCGGCCGAGCTACGCCGAGGTCTCCGCGGGCGTGACCGGCCACGCCGAGGCCGTGCAGGTGGTCTTCGACCCGGGCCGGATCTCCTTCCAGAAGCTGCTCGAGGTCTTCTGGCGCGAGATCGACCCCACCACGCCCGACCGCCAGTTCTGCGACATCGGCAGCCAGTACCGCACCGCCATCTTCTACCACGACGCGGAGCAGCAGCGGCTGGCCGAGGAGTCGAGGCGAGCCATCGAGGTGTCCGGCCGGCTGCCCGCCCCGGTGGTCACGCAGATCGCAGCCGCCGGGCCGTTCTGGGCCGCCGAGGAGTACCACCAGGACTACTACAGGAAGAACCCCATCCGCTACAAGTTCTACCGCTACAACTGCGGCCGCGACCGGCGCCTCGAGCAGCTCTGGGGGAAGGGCTAGCCGTCCGTCCCCTGCGCCGCAGTTGGCGGGAACGTCTCCTCCGGAATGCGGAACAACGCGGCCAGGCCGGGCTCGCGGTCCCGGCCCAGCACGCGACGCGCGAGGTACTCGCCCACTACCGGCCCGAACTTGAAGCCTTCCGCCGAGCCGCCGCCCGCGATCCAGACGTTCTCCAGCTCGGGGTGCCGGTCGATCATGAAGTTGCGGCTGACGCTCAGCTCGTAGTGGCAGGCCCGGGTCTCGAGCAGGGGCGCGTCCTTCAGCTCCGGGAAGCGTTCCGCCAGCACCTTGCGCGGCTGCTCGAAGAAGCTGGCATCGATCCAGCGGTCGGAGAGGTCGGGATCCATGGGCGGCCGGCCGCCCGTGCGCACGCGGAAGCCGCGGCTGTCGTGGCTCAGTGCCGGCCAGCCGGTCACCCCCGGAAAGTTGAAGCTGGGCAGGTTGGGGTGGGTGAACCGTGCATCGCCCGGCGGCGTGGCAAAGTAGTAGACGTGCCCGATGGGCGTGCGCAGCCGCTCGGCCAGCAGGTCGGGGAAGAGCTTGCCCAGCCAGGGGCCGCAGGCAAACACGAAGTGGCGCGCCCGGAGGCGATCGCCCGAGGAAAGCTCGAGATCTTCGAGGCGTGACCCCGCGCGGCAGCCGGGCTGGGCGCGCGCGATGACGACCCGCCCGCCCAGGCGCCGGAACGCTTCGGCCACCGTGAGGCAGGCGCTGCGCGAGCGCGCCACGCCCGCCCGCCGCTCGTACAGCGCCACCGCGAACCCATCCAGCCGGATCTGCGGCCAGCGGTAGGCGACCTCGTCCACGTCCAGCACGTCGTAGCCCACGCCCAGCGCGTCCCAGACCTGCCGCGTATCGGTGAGGTACGGCTCCCACTCGCCCCGCAGGATCAGGTCGCCCGTGCGTGTGAAAAGCCGGTGGTCCCAGCTCCGGCGCCAGGTCTCGTCCCACACCTCCCAGCGGGCGATAGCCTCGGCCGCCCAGCGGGTCCACAGCTCGCGGAACGGCTCCGGCCGGTCGCCGTAGCTGCTGCGCACGCCGCGCGTCTCGTCGCCCGAGGTCGAGCGCGAATTGCCCGGCCCCCAGGTGTCCACCAGCGTCACGGCCGCGCCCATCTGCCGCAGGTGCAGCGCCGTCCAGCCACCCCACGCGCCCGCGCCCACGACCACAACCTCGGGCGCCGGCCGGCCCGGCCCGCCCAGCACCCTGCCCGTCGCGCAGCCGCCCAGCGCCAGCGCGCCGGCCTCAAGCCCCAGCAGCTTCAGGAACTCGCGGCGGTCCAGCTCCAGGCGCGTCACGGGTCCGGCGGCCCCCATGCGGCCCTCGAGGCCGGCGGCGCGCCCGGCGGCCTGGAATCCACCGGCGCGCCGGCCGCGGCCGGCCAGCCGGAGACCGGCCGGAACCTCTGCACGCGCTTGTAGCTGTCGACCTCCGCCGTGTAGGCGTTGGCCTTCGAGTCCAGCGCCAGGTTGTGCACCCAGCCGAAGTAGCCGGCATTGCGCCCGCCCCGGCCAAAGCTGCCCAGCACCGCGAGGTCGCGACGGCGCAGGATCCAGACTTTCTGGTTGGTGCCGTCGGGCACGAAGAGGTAGGTCTGCGCCGGGTCGGGCGAGAACGCCAGGTCCCAAACGGAGCCGCCGAACGTCCCGCCGCGCGTGTTCCGCGCCAGGAACGCCTCGCGCACGAACTCGCCGCTCGGCCGGAACACCTGGATGCGGTTGCTCACCCGGTCGGCCACGTAGACCAGCCCGTCCATCGAGACGCGCACGGCGTGCACGGGGTTGCGGAATTGAGGCGCGGGCGGGGCCTTCGGGTCGTAGTCGCCCGGATCCACGTCCTCCGGACGCCGGCCGTAGGCGCCCCAGTGCCGGCGATAGGCGCCCGTCTCGGCATCGAAGACGATCACGCGCCGGTTCCGGTAGCCGTCCGCGATGTAGACCTCGTTCGTCGCCGGATCAACGTGGATGCCCGCGGGCCGGCCCAGGTTCAGCGTGTCATTGCTCCCGCCCGTCGCGCCCTTCTTCCCGATCTGCAGCAGGAACCCGCCCTCCGCGGTGAACTTGAGCACGTGCGCGTCTTCGCGGCCCATGCCGCCCAGCCACACGTTCCCCCAGTGGTCCACGAAGATGGTGTGCTCCGTGCCCGGCCAGTCGTAGCCCGGACCGGACCCGCCCCACGCCCGCACCACGTTCCCCTCCGGGTCGAACTCGATCACCGGCGGTGCCGGCACGCAGCACTCAGAGAGCGGCGGGTTCTGCACTGCGCCAGCTTCCCGCGGCGTGAGCGAGGCGGGACGGTGCACGATCCACACGTGGTCGCGCGCGTCCACGGCGATGCCAGCGACCTGGCCCAGGATCCAGTTGTTGGGCAGCGGCCTGGGCCAGAAGGGGTCGACCTCGTAGACCGGCGCCCGGTCCGGGTCCGGCGCCGCCGCCCTCTGCTCAGCCGCCGGCGCCGCGGCCGGGGCTGCCACCGCCACCGGCGGCGGCAGCAGCGGCGAGCGCATGGCGACCACGCGGTTGCGCAGCACGCCGATCCGCTCGATCTCGACCTCGACCACATCGCCCGGCTTCACTGTGTTGTCCTTCCCCGGCAGCGTGGGGTAGGTGCCGGTATAAATCAGGTCGCCGGGCAACAGCGTCATGTAGCGGCTCACATAGCTCACGAGCTGCGCCGGCGAGTTGAGGAGCTGGCTCGTCCGCCCGCTGGCCACCGTCTCGCCGTTCACCCGGATCTCCACGCCTAAGTCGCCGTAATCCAGGCCGGTCACCAGCACCGGGCCGAGCGGCGCCCAGGTGTCCGTCGCCTTCGCGAAAAGCCGCGTCGGCTCACCCGTGCCCTGCCGCTCCGCGTACCAGGTGTTCTCGCTGAAGTCGTTCCCCGCCGTCACGCCGAAGATGTGGCGCGGCGCGTCCTCGACCGGGATGTGCCGCCCCTTGCGCCCGATGACCAGCACCAGTTCGCCCTCCCAGTCCAGGTTGCTGGCCTCGGGCGGGTGCTCGACCTCGTCCTCCGGGCCGACCAGCGAGGTGGGCATCTTGGCAAAGAAGCGGGGGTGCGCCACGGGCTGCTCGCGCCCCGGCCGCCGCGTGTTGATGGCCACGCCCACCACCTTCGAGACCCGCACCGGGTCAAGCGGCGCGAGCAGCCGCACGTCCACGAGCCGAACGGCACGCCCCGTCGGCCGGGCGCCGGATACAGGGTCGCCCCTGAGCTCCCGGATCGTCTCCCCCTCCAGGATGCCGTAGGCCGTGCGGCCGCCGTGGGCGTAGCGCACGTAGCGCGTCACCCCGTCCTGCCCGCCCGCCGCTGTCGCGGTGGCCAGCACCAGTACCAGCGGCAGCGCCCTGAGGACGCACTTCATTCCCGACCTCCCTCATGAGGTGTATGCTGTCCGGTCCCGCCATGGACACGTCCTGCTCGCCCGGCGAGATTCGCCGCTACCCGCAGTCCAAAGTTGAACCCTCGCCCCGGCACCGGTTACATTGGCGACGGCTCGATCAGGAAAGCTGCCATGGCCACTCGCCCCAACGTCCTCAGCGCGGACGACCTGCTTCACCTGCCGGCGCAGGAGGGCAGCATCGGCTGGGAGTTCGTCAATGGCCGCCCGGTCGCGGTGATGCCCGCCAAGCCCCTGCATGGCAAGCTGATCGTCGAGGTGGCACGACGGCTGTCGAACTATGTGCTCGAGCAGCGCCTGGGCGGCGAGGTCTTCAGCGACGCCGGGTTCGTGCTGGGGCTGAAGCGGGACCGCGAGCGGATGCGCGCGCCCGACGTCGCCTACATCACCCGGGAGAAGGCCGCTCCTACGACCCCGAGCGCTTCTTCCGCGGCGTCCCGGACCTCGCCCTCGAGATCGACCTGACC
>JACQVE010000299.1 GCA_016209965.1 Gemmatimonadota bacterium
GTCCACGCCGTCGCGGAAGGGGAAGAATGCGTCCGAGCCGAGTGCGGCGCCGTGCAGCTCGTGCCCCTGGTCGCGCCCTTTTATGACGGCGATGCGGGCGGCGTCCAGCCGGCTCATCTGCCCCGCGCCAATGCCCCGGGTCTGCTCCTCCTTGGCGAGGACAAGGGCGTTGGACCTGACCGCCGCGGCAACTCTCCAGGCGAAGCGCAGGTCACGCCACTCGGCGTCGCTGGGTCCTCGCCTGGTGACCACGCGCCAGGTGTCCTCGGGGAACCTCATGCGCAGGCGCTGCTGCACGAGCATCCCGCCGCGCACGCGCTTGTAGTCCAGTTCTTCCGCCTCTGCGCGCGGCAGCGCAGCCGGCAACGCAATCACGCGCAGGTTGCGCTTGCGTCCCAGCACTTCCAGGGAATGGGGCTCGAAGTCCGGCGCGACAACCACTTCCAGGAAGGTGCTGGCCATCGCCCCGGCTGCACCGCCCGTGACCGGGACGTTGAAGGCGACAATGCCGCCGAAGGCGGATACGGGGTCGGCGGCTAGCGCGCGCTGATATGCTTCCTCCGCGTCGCGGCCGAGTGCGGCGCCGCAGGGCGTGTTGTGCTTGACAATGACGCAGGCAGCCCGTTCGGCCGCGTCCCAGGCAGAAACGGCAAGAACAGCCGCGTCGATGTCCAGCAGGTTGTTGAAGGACAGCTCCTTCCCCTGGAGCTGCCGCAGCTCTGGCAGTGCGCCGGCCGGCGTTTCCGCCTCGGCGTAGAAGGCGGCGGCCTGGTCCGGGTTCTCGCCGTAGCGCAGGTCCTGCACCTTGGACAGTCGCAAGTTGAGCGTCTCGGGGAACCGGGCCGGCTCGTCCACGGCCGCGGAACCGCCCGTTCCGGCCGCCGGAGCCCCCGTGCGTGCGGCCGGCGCGGCATCCGTCCTGCTGCCAGCGGTGCGCGCGAGATAGACGACGATGGCCGCGTCGTACGCTGCCGTATGGGCGAACACCTTCTGCGCCAGCTCCAGGCGCAGCCCCGGTCCCGCTCGCCCGCTGCGCAGCGCGTCCAGCACCCTGGGGTAGTCGTCCGGATCCACTACCGCGAGCACGCCGGCGTGGTTCTTGGCCGCGGCCCGGAGCAGGGTCGGCCCGCCGATGTCGACCTGCTCCATGGCCTCGTCCAGCGGCGCGCCGGCCGCAACCGTTCGGGCAAAGGGGTACAGGTTGACAGCCACCAGGTCGATAGGCTGGTAGCCCTGCGCCTCGAGCGCCGCCAGGTCATCCGCCCGGTCGCGGCGCGCCAGGATCCCGGCGTGGATGGCCGGGTGCAGGGTCTTGACGCGGCCCTCCATGAGCTCGGGCGCGCCGGTCACCTCGCTCACCTCGCGCACCGGGACGCCGGCTTCCCGCAGCAGGCGCGCGGTGCCGCCGGTGGAGAGCACCTCCCACCCCAGTTCGACCAGCCCGCGCGCCAGCTCGGTAACGCCCCGCTTGTCCGAAACACTCAGAATCGCCCTGGGCACCTCTTTGCCTCGCGTTGGAACCGATCCCGATCCCGATCCCGACCCCGATCCCGACCCCGATTCCGAAGCCGGTCCTGATTCCAATCCCGTACCCGTACCCGTACCCGAACCCGATACCTACCAGGTACCGTCCGAGCGGAAGCCAGCGCCTCTGGGGTTCGCGGCAGCCGAAAGATCTTGAACGGGTCTGACGGCTTACCGCAGGCCGGCCTCGAGCCCCTTCGCTCCCGCTGGCACCTCGATTCCCAGCGCCCGCCGCACCTCCGCCACGCCTGGAGCCTCCTCCTCCGCCAGGCGAAAACTCACCGGCCGGCCCGGCCCATCAGGTGCTCCGGCGCCGACAGGCCACTCGCCCGGCCTTTCCCCCATCGTGCCGCCCGCCACCCCCCGCGCGACCGCTTCGACAGCCAGCGGATAAACCCGGTGCTCGACGCGCAGCACTCGGCCCGCCAGCGATTCCGGTGTATCGCCGGGGAGCACGGGCACTGGCCACTGGATCAGGGTCGGCCCCGTGTCGTAGCGCTCGTCCACGAAGTGCACGGTCACGCCGCTGACGCGGCAGCCCGCTTCCAGGACGGCCTCGTGCACGCGCAACCCGTACATGCCCGCGCCGCCAAAGGCAGGCAGCAGCGCAGGGTGGATGTTGAGCATCCGGCCGCGGTAGCGCCGCACCACTGCGGGAGGCACCAGCCGCAGGTACCCGGCGAGCGCCACCAGGTCGGCCGCCGCCTTCTCGAGGAGTTCGAGCAATTCCCGGGCGACGTCGTTCTCCGGCCGCCCCGCCACGGGGACGTGTCTCGCCTCGACCCCCGCCGCCCACGCCCGATCGAGTGCACCGGCCCCCGCGCGGTCGCTCACCACCAGCACGACCCTGGCGAGTGCCGCGCCCGCGCTCGCGCCGCCGCTCTCAGTGCCGGGCCAGGCCACTCGCTCTCCCGGCGCCCCCTTACCGTGGAAGTGGTCCAGCAGCGCCTGCAGGTTGCTGCCGCCCCCCGAAGCAAACACCGCCATGCGAACGCTCACGCCAGCCCGCCGCCGTATTGCGGCACGAGGAAGGGGTTCGAGACCCGCTCGTGGCCCACCGTGGTGGCGGGGCCGTGTCCCGGGTACAGCACCGTTTCATCCGGCAGGGACAGCACCCGTTCGCGGATCGAGCGCATGAGCTGCCGGTAGTCGCCGCCCGGCAGGTCGCTCCGGCCGATGGAACCCTGGAACACGACGTCGCCCACGAACGCCGCGTCCGCGGCGGCCGCGTACAGCAGCACGTGCCCGGGCGAATGGCCCGGCACATGGCGCACCTCGAAGTCACACTCCGCGAGGTGCAGCACCTGTCCGTCCTCGAGCGCGTGGTCGACCGGCGGCGGCGCCTCGAGCCGCACCCCGAAGTACGCGGCCTGCTCCGCTGCCCGCTCGTACCAGGGGCGGTCGGCAGCGTGCAGGTAGACGGGCGCGCCGGTGCGGCGCACCAGTAGCGCGACTCCCTCGACGTGGTCGATGTGAGCGTGCGTCAACAGCACGGCTTCGAGCGTAAGCGCGCCCGCCGCCGCCGCGTCCGCCATCGCCCCGGCCGCGCCCCCCGGATCGATGGCGACCGCGCCGCCGCCCCCCGGCCGGTGCACGAGGTACGCATTCTCCTCGAAGGCCGGCGCCGTGAACGTCCGGATGTCTAGCAATCTCTGTTCGCTCAGGCGATCATCTCCTGACGCGGCCCGCGCAGCCAAGCGGCCCTGGCGGCCGCGCCTGGGCCAAAATTAGCACCGCCGCCGGTGAGCAGCCACCCGCAGGGTGCGCCAGCGCTGGCAGCGGGCGAGCCTCCCGGACCGCGGAACCAGCTCCCGAACACGCGGATTAAGAGGGCGTCATGTGCGTCATGGATCGCAAGCCAGGACACGGGCTTCCCTACGCTGCGCTCGCCACCGTCATGGCGCTTGCCTGCGGCTGTGGCGAGCGCGCGGCCGAGGGGGACAACGGCGGGAGCGGGCTGGCTGCACAGCCGGTGGCTGAAGCTGCCCAATGGGTCGCGAAGACTGCTGGCGGCAGCACGGTTCAGGTCGCACCGCAC
>JACQVE010000300.1 GCA_016209965.1 Gemmatimonadota bacterium
GCCATGGCCGCTCTCCTTCACGCCGCTCTTGACCGGACCCGCCAACGGATACACGTTTCCGCCAACGTGCCGAAAAGGGCGCTTGGATTTCCTATCCCCTATCCCCTCACAGCCAACTGACCAGCCGCCCGTTAGACCACCGGGTTCTCGCCAAGATCGGTCTCCTCGAGTAGCTGAAGTGAGTGCCGGACCGTCAGGATTTCGACGTGATCATGGGAGGTAACAACGATGCCGAGGGACCGTGCCAACCTTCTTGGCTCTGCGATTGACGTACACCGTGTGGTTGCCACCTTCGCGGAGCAACTCGCAACCGTTGCTTTCGAGATGACGTATCAGATCGCGCCGCTTCACGCCGCTGGGATGCGAAGGGGTTCGCGAACGATATCGGTCTGCCCGAGTTCTTCCTCGATCAGCGCGCGACTGGCGTCTAGGACCAGCTGCACGGCTTCACGGAGATTGGCCCGAGCCTCCTCCAACGTGGCGCCCTGAGTGTTAGCGCCAGGGAGTTCCTCCACGAACCCGACGTAACCCTCAGGTACCTTCTTGAAGACTGCAGTGAACTCGCGCTGCATAGGCCTAGCCTCCATTCGGCTCGACGCGGTCGCGGCACACGCTCGCGAGGTGGGGTGAGTCGCCCAAACTCCAGGCAACTTGGAAACCCAGCACACGTTGGTAGTACTCCAACGCTGCCGTTAGATCCTCGACCGATAGAACCGGAACAGCAGCCTCAAGCACCGATGCCTTCTTGCTGTCCACCTGTTCCATAGACCTCCGCTCGCCTTGTCCGCCGAACGAATTGCGCGTAAGCTGCACGGGCTACCTGCCAATGTTGAGCCGAGGGGCCGTTCCGCGCCAGCTTCACGCGGTGCTGCTCGCCACGGGCTACGCCGCGAGCGCCGCCGCGTTCGGCGCTCGCGACCCGATGCGCGCCGGCTGTTTCTCGCTTCCCTGCTCTACCTGCCGGTGCTGTTGAGCCTGCTGCTGGGCGACGCGTTGCTCTGAGGATCGCATGTCGGTTCCGCCGCAAACGCCGAGCTTGTTCGGCACGGCCAAGTACAAGCTGGAAAGTCGACTCGTTGATTCTGCGGTTGCGCTAGGCGGGAGCGGGCCCACCACTGCTTGTCGCACCTCGCCGGTGCCTCTAGATTCCCGGGTCGTCCCCTTCCTTTCTCTTCCTCGAAGTTCTCGGAGCATAGCAGCGATGTCGTCGCTCTGGGACCGCATGCGTGAGCGGAAACTCGTTCAGTGGACGGTCGCATACCTGGCCGCGGCCTGGATGCTGCTCCAGGTGGCGGATTTGCTGGGCGAGCAGTTCGGCTGGCCCGTCGCCGTGCTGCGCGCGCTCACCCTCGCGCTGGCCGGGGGGCTGCCGCTCGCGATCGTGGTCGCCTGGTACCACGGCGAAAAGGGTCAACAGCGCGTCAGCGGGCCTGAGCTGGTCATCATCGCGACGCTGCTCGTGATCGCCGGGGCCGCCATGACCCTGGTGACGGGCCGCCGACGGGCCGCCGCGCCACTCGACCACAGCTCCGTCGCCGTGCTGCCCTTCGAGAATCTGTCGGCGGATCGGGAGAACGAGTACTTCAGCGACGGGGTGACCGAAGACATCATCACGCAGCTCTCGAAGATCGGCGGGCTGCGCGTGATCGGTCGCACGTCGGTGATGGCGTACAAAGGCAAGCAGATCCGGCTCCGTGCGGTCGGCCAGGAGCTCGGGGTGGCGCACGTGCTGGAGGGAAGCGTCCGCCGCATTGGCAACCGGGTGCGCATCACAGCGCAGCTAGTCAATGCGGCGACGGAGGGTCATCTGTGGGCGGAGACGTTCGACCGCGAGCTGAAGGACGTTTTCGCGATCCAGACAGAGATCGCGACGCGCATCGCGGACGCCCTGAAGGCGGCGCTCTCGCCCGCCGAGCGCGAACGCCTCGCGGCCGCGCCGACCGTGAACCTCACGGCGTACGACTACTACCTCCGCGGCCGAGACTACTATTACGAGTATCTGGGCGAGGCCAACGAGAACGCGATCGCGCTGTTCCGCAGGGCGATCGAGGTGGACCCTGGGTACGCGCTGGCGTGGGCGGGGCTTGGCGACGCGTTCGCGCAGCGCGCGCTGCGCTTCGGGATGGGCGCGGCGTGGCTGGACTCGGCCGAGGCCGTCGCGCGCAAGGCCATTGCCCTGGATGCGGCGGCGGCCGAGGGCCACAAGGCTTTGGGGCTGGTGTATCTGGTGCGCGGGTGGAGCCGCAAGGCGATCGAGGCGAACGAGCGCGCGCTGTCGCTCAATCCGGGCTACTGGGCGGCGATGGGGAATCTCGGATACGCGCAGATGCAGATCGGCAACATGGCCGATGCCGCGCGCGCGAGCTTCCGTAGCGTCTCGATCGAGCCCACGCTGGCGGAATCGCAGCTCACACCGGCGACGCTCTACCTCATGCTGGAGGACGACGGGCGCGCCGAGCCATGGCTGCGCCGCGCGCTCGAGCTCCAGCCGAATCATCCCGGCGCGAGAAACCTGCTGATCGAGCTCTATCTGCTGCGAGGGGATCTCGAGGCGGCAGCCGCAGCCGCGCAGGGCGCGACCGCAGGCAGCGGCCTGGATCCGGTGAACAGGGCAGCCGCTGCGAAGGTGGAGGTGTACGCCGGCCGCTATGACCGGGCCGTCACGCTGTTCGAGGGCGTGCCTTCCAGCGCCCTGGTCCTGCGGGACCAGAACTTCGGGCGCGGGAACGTGGCCGACTACGCCCTCGCGCTCATGAGGTCCGGTCGCGCGGCCGAGGCCCGGCGCTTGATCGACAAGCGCATGACCGACGTGCAGCGCGAGCGCGAGCAAGGCGCTGAGTCGCTCGTGGTGCCGCTGGAGCTGGCGGCGCTGCACGCGTTGCGCGGCGAGAAGGAGCACGCCCTGCGCGAGCTCGAGCGCGCCGCGCGGACCGGATTGGTCGCGCAGCGCATGCTGGCGCGCGATCCCGCGTTCGAAAGCCTGCGCGGCGAGCCGGAATTCCAAGGCATTCTCGCGGCGATGAAAACGCGCGCAGCCGCCGAGCGGCGCAGGATCCAGGCGCTGAGTCAAGGCTGATCGCCGGCTGGCATGATGTTCTGGCTGCACCTGCATCGTCGCCGGGCCCGCCCGCGGGCCTTGTCCGGGTGCGCGTCCGTCCCGAGTATTTGTCCCATCCTCGCCCCCTCCGAATAGCCAAAAGGAGCCCAATGATGGCGAAGCGTGCTTTCTCCGCCCTGGCCGCGCTGCTGGTGGTTGTGTGCGCTGCTCCCGCCGGTGCGCAACGGAGTCGGAGTCGACTCCGGGCGGCAAGGGTTGGATGCGCGAGCAGGGGGTGGAGCTGACTGCTGCCGTGCCCCTGGTGCTGGAGCGCAACGTCGACCGGACCTTCCTGAGGCCGTTCGTCGGGCTGAAGATCGAGGACAGGAAGCATTCGGCCGGACCCGCCATTGCCGGGACCGGCAGGTATCGCGGGGTACAGGCAGGCGTGGGCCTCTCCCGCAGCGCAGGGACGTGGCGCGATGTCGTGCCGCGTCGGGCGTTGGACATCCTGGCAGCCGCGGACTGGAGCAGCGAGCGGTTCCTGAGCAGCGAATTCGACGCCTGGCAGGTCAGCAGCCTTGCGAACCTCTTCGTACCCACGCCCGTGCGCCACCATCAGCTCCAGTTCCTGGGGATGTACCAGCAGCGACGAGGCGGCTTCGACCACGACTTTTTCGAGGCCGTGCCCTTCGGCTACGACGATGACCATCGGTCGCACCAACTCCGGCTGAGGGCTGCATACCACTTCCCGTTGGCCTATATCGAGTGGGCCACGCCCTTGCTGCCGCTATACCTCGACTACCTGGCCGGGACCGTGTTCTACGACTGGGGCACGGGCTGGGACCAGGGAGCGAGCTTCGCACGCTGGACTGACGGCCGCCGATACTCGACGGGCCTTCGACTCCTGCTGCGCTCGGGATTCATAAACCCTGGTCTTTTGACTCACCTCGGGGTGGCGTTGTATTACCATTCGGGAGACAGAGCCGTCCGGCTCGAGTCCCAGGCTGGGGTCGGTCGGTTGTTCTGATCGCTCCCCGAGAATGATGAGGCCGAACAAAACGGCGGCCGTGCCGAAAAACCATGCGTGGTTCTGGTAGTAGGCCGCACGCATAGATCCCAGAAGCCCCACTAGAAGCTGAGCATTCCGAGAACAAGCGTGACGACCCAGATCAGGTGCACGCGGGTCGCGGCGATAGCGAGGTGGGGTCTAAGATGTCTGGTCGGATTCGGCGCGGAGCGCCTGGACGCGCTCGGGGAGGTCCTCTCTGCCTGGAACGGCGGCAAATTCCTCCGCCCAGCGCTCCACGTAATCCCAGTCGATCTCCGGCCCCTTTCGCAGGACGACGCCGCGCGCATCCTCCACATCGCGCGGCCTGCCGGCGAAGAGCTTGTGGAGGATGAGGTCCTCCGCTGACGCGAAGGCGACCGGCACGCCCGCGAGGTCGACCGACACGGCGCGCCGGATAGCCTCGCTCTCATACGGTGTCGTGGAGAACACAAAATCGACCCTGATGCCACTGGCCTCGTCGGCGGCCGGTAGGACAAAGCTGCGCTGGACGAAGCGGGCGACGTCGTCGATCAGGGGGCTGAGACCTAGCGAGGCGCACACCTGTAGAATGTCCGGGGCGCGGTCGGGGCCTGCGCCGAGCGTGATGTCGATGTCGCGTGTCAGCCGCGGTTCACCATGCAGCAGTACGGCCTGGCCGCCAATCAGCATGTAGGGCAGTCCGCGGCGCCGCAGCTCGCTGGAAATGGCCGCGATCAGCCGCTCGAAATCAGGAGCGTCGGGGGAGACCATTCAGTACTCGCGCGAGCTCGAGGTCGGCGTCGAGCGCGCGGAGCCACGCGGTGGGAAATTCGGGATTCAGCCGCCGCGCCTCCATCCACAGAGCGGTGAAGTGCGCCAGGGCCGCGCGATAATCCAGGCCTGCCAGCACCTGCCGGGCGTACCGCCGATCGACATCAGCCAGCTCCTCGGTGTGTCGCAACATCGAACGCCTCCCGGTTGGCCGCTTCCGCTGGTCCCGCTATGGCAAGTTAGCCTGGGTCCGCTAATGACGGTAGGCTGAAGCGGACCGCCGGCACAGCAGGTGAGCGCGCGCTCGAGCATGCGCTCCACAGCGGCCAACCGAACCGGATCGGCAACCAGCTCGTCATAGGATACGTCGCCGAACTCGGCGAGACGGCCGAGCTCCTCTGTGATGAGCTGGAGCTTGCGCTCGACGAACTCAGGCCGCAGCATGCAGGCGTCGGCGGATCCAGGCCAGCTTCTTCTCGAACAAGCTGCGCTCCAGGGCGCGCAAATCCCCCGAGTCCATGAAGTCGCGAAATGCGAAGGCGCGGAACTCGAGGTGGTCGAGAGGGTCGCCCCAGAGCAGCAGGCCATCCCTGGCGATCTCCCACCGGAAGAGGGGGTTCGCATCCGCCAGGAATGCGAGATCCACCTGCGCATCGGGGAAGACGGACGCCAGCTCCGTGTGGCAATCCCACCAGCTCGCTCGACACGCGGGAGCGGTGAAAGAGATCGCGAGATCGATGTCGCTCTCCGGCAAGGGCGGCGGTTCGCGGGTTGCCCGGGACCCGAAGAGGATCACCCTGCGCAACCCCAGCCGCTTGCTCACCGCATCCAGCAGCGCTGCGTCGAACTCGATCTCCTGAGCGACGAGACTCATGGTTCCAAATGAGCGACGAGACTCATGGTTCCAAATGATAGCGGAGCGCAAGACGCCGCGAAACGGTGCGACGCCGTCACGAATCGCCGAAAGCCGTTCTACCGACGTCGGCCAAAAGGTTGAAGGGTGAATGCCCAGCGTGCGGGAGATTCAGCCCGCATCCTCCAGCTCGTCGCGGCGGCCCCGTAAGCAGCCCGGGCGAGCTTCGAGAGACGGGGCCCGCGAAGAGCTGACCGCCCCTCACGGCGATCAGACCGCAGGCTCTGACCGCCTGTGCTGCGGCCCCTTTCATGGAGGGTGGGGCGGCAATCTAATCGACTCGCAGCCTGCCAGCAACGAGGGCTCTGCGCCTCGGCGCCTCGCTTACGGGGCCCAACCAGAATTGGCGGCGCGAAGTCGCGCCGCACCTGAAGGCGCGGCTCCCGTCGAGTGCGGCTTACCGCAGCCGCGTCGGCGGGGTAGAATGGCTCAGGCGCGGGCAACGCCGGGAACGGCCATGAGCAGCCAGACCCCCCCTGACCAACTACCAGAAGGCCTTCGAGGCTATTTCTGGGAATACGACGCGTCGCGGCTCTCCCTGCGAAAGAGTCGCCACACCATCATCGGCCGGCTCCTCGAGTCCGGCGGGTGGGACGCTGTCTGCTGGCTCCGCTCGACCATCGGCGACGCCGAGCTGCGGGACTTCATCCTGCGTCGTGAGGGCCGGGGCATCAGCCCCAAGCGCCTTCGGTTCTGGGGCCTGGTGCTGGGAATTCCGCGGGAGCAGGTGAGCCGTTGGATCCAAGCTGAGCGCGAAAGGGTGTGGCTGCGCCGGACTAAAGGATGAGCATGTACACCAAGGTGCTGGTGGCGGCGCAACAGAATCTTCTACGGCAGCTCGGACCCCTCGCCCGGGAGGCCGGGTTCTACCTCGGTGGCGGAACCGCCGTAGCCATCCAGCTCGGGCACCGCCGCTCCCTGGACCTGGGCTGGTTTACGGGGCAGCCGATCGGGGACCCGGCCGCACTCGCCGCCAGACTGCGGGACCGGGGTCTCGATATCACCATCAGGGGTGTCGCAGCGGGGACGCTTCACGCCTCTCGGAGGGCGTGGTCGTGAGCCTCCTCGAGTATCGATACCCCTTGCTTCAACCCCTGGTCCACTGGGAGGAGTTCAACTGCCCGTTGGCGCCTCTGGAGGACCTGGCCTGCATGAAGCTCTCGGCGCTGGCCAGTCGGGGCTCGAAGAAGGACTTCCTCGATATCTATGCTCTCGGCAAGACCCAGTTCGGTCTCGCGGAGATGCTGCAACTGTACCGCGCGAAGTACGCCACCGATGACGTCGCGCACGTCATCATGAGCCTGGCCTACTTTGACGACGCCCAGCAGGAGGAGATGCCCGAGATGATCTGGGAGGTCGGCTGGGAGCAGGTCGAGCGCACCCTCGAGGGCTGGGTAACCGATTACACCCGACGCCAGATTGGCGGAGCCGAATAGAGCCCCATGCTTACCTTTTTCCGGCCGCAGCCCACCTCCTGCTGATCGCGCAGGCGACCCAGGCGATGGTCATGGGCACAGTGCGGGACGGTGCCACGGGAGAACCTTTGCCCGGTGCGGTCGTAGTGCTTAGCGACCTGGACCGTGCCGGGGAGACTGACGCAGGGGTTCCTATATGCTGCGCGATGTACCACCGGGGCCGCAGCATCTAGCCGTGCGCTGCGTCGGGTACGTGCCCCGCACGCTGCACGCTTTCGTGCCTCCCGCCGGCGAGCTGCAGATCAGCCTCTGGTTGCACGCGGCGCCGCTCGCCCTCCGCGCGCCC
>JACQVE010000301.1 GCA_016209965.1 Gemmatimonadota bacterium
AGGTGGTGAAGGCGGGGGTGCTCACGGGCTTTCTCATGGGGCGCTCGCCGATCCAGGCGGCGCGGCGCTCGAATGGGCATGGCCGCCGGCAGCCCGGCTACGACGTCGTCGCCCGGCAGGGCAACCTGATCGTCGAGTCGGAGCGCACCATGCCCGCCGGCGAGCTGAGGTCGCGGCTGATCGAGGAAGTGAAGCGGCAGGGGAAGGAGTACGGGCTGTACTTTGACGTGATCCAGGGCGGCTTCACCTTCACGGGGCGGGTGCTGCCGCAGTCGTTTAAGGTGATCCCGCTGAAGGTCTACCGCGTCTACGCCGATGGCCGGCCGGACGAGCTGGTGCGGGGCGTGGACATGGTGGGCACGCCGCTCACCGTGTTCAGCAAGATCCTGGCGACGGACGACCGGCCGGGTGTGTTCAATGGCGTGTGCGGCGCGGAATCCGGGTGGGTGCCCGTCTCCGCGGTGTCGCCGGCGGTACTGATCTCGGAGATCGAGATCGAGAAGAAGCCCAAGTCCATGGAGCGGCCGCCGGTGCTGGCGGCGCCGGTGGTTGCTCCGCCGCCGGCCAAGGCGAGGCCGGCCGGGGCGGCGGCGTCCGCTTCCGACGTGCTGCTCGAGGCACTGGCGGACGAGCTGGCGCGCTCAGCGGACAGCCTGCGGCTGGAAGGGCTGGCCTCGCCCTACTACGTGGCGTATCGCGTGAACGACGGAGTGGTCGTGCAGATCGAGGCGTCATTCGGCGAGGTAGTGGTGCGGGACCGGTCGCGGAGCCGGACGCTGCAAACGGAGATCCGGGTGGGCAGTCGCGAGTCGGACAACTCGAACTTCTTCGACCCCACGCTGGCGTTCCGCGGCGCCGGCGGCTCGCTGGCGCTGGACGACCGCTACAGTGCGATCCGCTGGCAGCTCTGGCGGGCCACGGATGATCGCTACAAGCAGGCGGCGGAAGCGCTGGCCAGGAAAGCGGCGGCGCTGCGGGGGAAGGCGACGCCCGACACGCTCGCGGACTTCTCGGAAGCGGCGCCGCAGGTGCTGATCCGGCCGCCGGCGTCGCTGGTACTGGACGACGCGGCGTGGGTCGAGCTGGCGCGCCGTGCCTCTGCGGTGTTCCGCGGCTACCCGGCAGTCGAGGACTCGAGGGTCGGCGTACTGGCCCGGGTGCGGAACCGCTACTTCGCGTCCACGGAGGGGAGCCGGATCCGCGTGCCGGAGCCGCACTACGCCGTACTCGTGACGGCCAAGGCGCGAGGCGCGGGCGGCCGCTCGGTGCAGGATTACCGGCTGTTTGTTGCCCGGTCCGCCGCCGGGCTGCCGGGACTGCCAGCGCTGACGGCGGCGGCGCGGGAGCTGGCGGCGGAGCTGACCGCGCGCGCGGCGGCGGAAGTGCCGACCAGCTATACGGGCCCGGTGTTGTTCGAGGGGCGGGCTGCCGCCCAGTTCTTCCAGCTCCTGCTGGGCCGGCACCTGAGCGGCACGCCGGCGCCGGTCATGGCCAGCCAGTTCGCACAGATGGCGCCGGGCGAGAAGCGGCTGGAATCGCTGTTGGGCCGGCGCATCCTGCCGCGCGGCTTCGCCGTGCGGGACGATCCGACGCTGGAGGAATACGGCGGCGGCGCGCTGGCTGGCCACTACCTGGCCGATGACGAGGGGGTGGCGCCGCAGCGGGTTGCGCTGGTCGAGGATGGCATGCTCGAGGCGTTCCTCATGTCGCGGGCGCCCTCGAACAGCGCGCGCCGCAGCACGGGCCACGGGCGGAGCGAGAGTCCGATCGGCGAGCCGCGCGCGACCATGGGGAACCTGGTCATTGAAGCGGCGCAGGTGCTGAACGCCCCCGAGCTGAAGGCGGAGCTGGTGAGGCGGGTGCGGGAGGAGGGACTGGAATACGGCGTGCTCGTCAGTGGCCTGGCCGATCCGGAGCTGCTCCCGGCGGATGCGGGCACGTTCTTCTTCGTGGGCGGGCCGACGGCGCGGCAGGCAGAGCTGCCGCCGCCTACGGCGGCGCTCAAGGTTTACGCGGACGGGCGGGAGGAGCCGATCCAGGGTGTCGAGTTCGCGGAGGCGAGCGTCCGCAGCCTGCGAGACATCGTGGCCGCTGGCGGCCCGCCCGTGCTGTACAACCTGCTGCACGAGGGTAGTCCGCCCATCGACTCGCCGTTCTTCCGCTTCTCCGGGTCCGGGCCGGGGAAGCTACGCTGGCCAGCAGTGCCGTCCAGCATTGTCGCGCCCGCCGTGCTGGTGGAAGAGCTGGAACTGCGCAAGACGGAGGCGAAGGAGAAGCCGCCGCTGCTGGGCCACCCCTATTTCCAGCGGCGCAACTAGACCAGACTAGACTGGCGCACCGTGCGGGCAGGCGGTCAGGCCTCAGGCGGTGGGGCCCTGGGCGGGCGCGGCCCCGCTGCCCAACCGCTCCCGCTTGGCCTCGTACATGGCCCGGTCGGCGCGGGAAAGCAGATCGTCGATCGAGATGCCGGTTTCCGGCTCGTAGTAGACGACGCCCATGCTGATGGACAACTCGCGGCCCGCGGGCGCGGCGGCGTTGCGGGCCTCCAGCTTCTCGCACAGCCGCCGCGTCAGCGACTCGGCCTCCGCCTTCCCCGTTTCAATCGCCAGGACCACGAACTCGTCGCCGCCGAAGCGGGCCAGGATGTCGGAGGCGCGGAAGGTTTGCTTGAGCAGCTCGGCGGCTTCCTTGAGCGCCTGGTCGCCCATCTGGTGGCCGAGTGTGTCGTTGATGCGCTTCATCCCGTCCACGTCGGCAAAGACGAGCAGCACGCCTCGCTGGGTGCGGTCGCCGAGCCGGAGCTGCTTCTCGGCGAGGGTGAAGAAGCCGCGGCGGTTGTAGAGGCCGGTCAGCTCGTCGGCCAGCGAGAGGTTGCGGAGCTCCTCCTCGGCCTGCTTGCGCTCCGTGATGTCCTCGAGCGCGCCCTCGTAATACAGCACCCTGCCCTTCGCGTCGCAGACGGCGCGCGCGCTGTCGCAGACCCACAGGGTCGAGCCGTCAAAGCAGCGCAACTGCGTCTCGAAGTTGCGGACAACCCCCTCCGCCGCCATGCGGTTTTGCCAGTAGTCGCGCTGCTGCGCACTGGGGTAGAGGCGTGAGGCGTCCACGGCGAGCAGGGTCTCACGGTCGGGGTAGCCGAGCATGCGCACCAGGGCGAGGTTCACGTCCAGCAGGGTGCCGTCGGGCGCGGAACGGTACAGGCCCTCGGGCACGCCCTCGAAGAGGTTGCGGTAGCGCTCTTCGCTGACGCGCAGTGCGACCTCGGCGTGCTTGGCCTCGGTAATGTCCTCGACCATGCCGATGCCGAAACTGGGCGCGCCATCGGGCCCGCACACCAGGGAGGCGGTGAGCCGGCCCCACACCACCTGGCCGTCCTTGCGGATATAGCGTTTCTCGATCTGGTAGTGGTCGCGGCGTCCCTCCACGACCTCCTGAAACAGGCGCCAGTCGGCGGCGACGTCCTCGGGGTGGGTGAAGTCGGTGAACACCATGGCGCGCAGCTCATCGGCGGAGTAGCCCAGCATCTTCTGCAACACGGGGTTGCTTTCGACGGGGTGGCCCTGCA
>JACQVE010000302.1 GCA_016209965.1 Gemmatimonadota bacterium
AGCTCGGCCACGCGCTCCCGCGTGGGACGCGCCAGCTCGAGGCGCCGCGCGTACACCTGCTCGAGCGGCACCTGCCCGCGCATGGCCGACTCGGTCAGCGCCACGACCTCGGCCCGGTGCGCCGCCGCCAGCTCCTCGACCCCCTCGATGGCCGAGAGCGTGGAATCGCAGTCGAAGAGCACGGCGCCAAAGCGCTGCGGCGGCCCGGTCCCGCTTCCAGGCCTGCCGGGCCGGCCCTGCCTCACCGGCTCAGCTCGCGGACGACGTCGTACAGGAATTTCGTGCCAAAGCGCAGGTTGGCAATCGAGATGCGCTCGTCATTGCCGTGCACGGCGCGGCTCTCGGCCTCGGGCACGCGGAAGGGGTCAATGCCGTAGCAGGCGATGCCGCGCTCGCGGAAGTAATGGCAGTCGGTGAAGCCCGCCAGCATCAGCGTGGTGATGATGGCGCCCGGATCATTGCGCCGCGCTACCGTCTCGACCGCGCGCAGCAGTCCCGAATCGCTGGGCGAACCCGTGGCCGCCCAGCCGATCCCCTGCGGCTGGATCGTGATGGCCTCGTCGCCCACCAGGCCGCGCAGCGCGCCCAGGAACGCGGCCGGCTCCTGGCCGGGAAGCAGCCGCACGTCCAGCTCGGCGCGTGCCTCCGCCGGCACCACATTGGTCTTCTCGGAGGCGGAAAGCACGGTGATCGACATGGTGTTGCGCAAGAGCGCGTTGTGCGAGGGGTTGCGCGTAATCGTCGCCAGCGAGGCCGGGTCCTCGACGGCCCGCCGGATGTCGGCAAAGAGCGGCCGCAGGTCGGGATCCGCCGTAATAGCTATGTCCCGGAAATAGCGCTCCACCACGGGCAGCACCGTGACCGGCGTCTCCCAGTTCCGGATCAACTCCAGTGCCCTCACCAGCCGGTGCGGCGCCGCCTCCTGCCGCGGCACCGATCCATGGCCGCCGGGGCCGCGGGCGATCACGTCCAGCCAGAAGGGCGACTTTTCCGTTACGCCCACGCCGTAATACAGCACGCGCCCGCCCGAGCCCAGCGCGATGTCGCCGCCCTCGTTGATCACGAACTCGGCGCCGCGCACCCAGTCCAGGTGGTTGGCGACGACGTCGCCCGCGCCCAGCGCGCCGCCGATCTCCTCGTCCGCCGTGGCCAGGAAGATCAGGTCACGCGTGCGGCGCACGCCACTGCGCTTCACGGCCAGGACGCTCATGAGCTGGGCAATGGCGAGCCCCTTCATGTCCAGTGCGCCGCGCCCCCATACGTAACCGTCGCGGATCACACCGCCGAACGGGTCCACGCTCCAATACTCGGGCGAGGCGGGCACAACATCCATGTGGTTGAGCAAGACAATCGGGCGCCGCTCGCCCGTCCCCTTGAGCCGCGCCAGCAGGTTCGCCTTGCCCGGGGCCGGCTCCCATACGGTGACCGGGATGCCCTCCCGCTCCAGCACGCGGCGCAGGAACGCCGCCGCGGTTGGCTCATTGCCCGGCGGATTGGTGGTGTTGATGCGGATGTAAGCGGAAAGGAGCTGCGCCGCCTCCTGCGCCAGAGCGTCCCAGTCTACCGGCCTCTGGGCCGAGGCCGACGACGCCGCCACCAGCACCAGCGCCGCGGCCCCGGCTGCTCCTCGGACCATGTTTGCATCTTTCATGTTGGCCGATCTGGCTATCCTCTTGGGCCTCCGCACCCCGCTCTTCCGGCAGTGCCATGGTGGGAAGCGGCCGCAAAGATGGGCGTTATGAGCCAAAGATGAAAGATTGAAAGCGCTTCCCGCTCCCCGGCTTGCCGCCCGCCCACGGACCCGCGAGTTTACAGCAATGCGGGCTCGTGCGCTCCCGGCCGTTCTCGCCCTTTCCCTCGGCCTCCTGGCTCTCCCCCTCGGCGTGCGCGCGCAGCAGCAGGCGGCTGCTCCTCCGGCGACGCCGCCAGAGCGCTGGAAGCTGGTGGTCGATCTGGGCTTCACTGCGGCCAGTGGCAATGAGCGGCTGGCAGTGCTGACCTCGGCTGTGAGCCTCACGCACCTGCGCCAGGAGCTGTTCGAGCTCGCGCTGGACGGCGACCTGCGCTATGGCCGGAGCGAAGGCAAGGAGGTGGCGCGCCGCTTCCGGGGTGGGCTCAAGTTCGATCTCTACCCGCACAGCATGTGGTCGCCGTTCTTTTTCACCACCGGGGAGCATGACCGGTTCCGCAGGCTGGACCTGCGCACCAGCGGCGGCGCGGGTATCAAGCACACGTTCTGGGATTCGCCCGCGGGGAAAGCTTCACTGAGCCTGGCGGTGGTGTACAGCTATGAGGATTACGACGTCGCTCAGCTCCCGTTGCTCGATCAGTTCCAGCGCAACACTCGCTGGAGCTGGCGGCTGAAGGCGCAGCGGCAGTTAGGCGGGGCAGTGCGGCTGGAGAGCACTACCTTCTACCAGCCCTTGTGGAACGTTGCCGCGGATTACCTGGTCGAGGCGGAAACGGCGCTGACGGTGCGCATCAGCCGCAAGCTGGGCGTGAGTCTCGGGCACAGCTACAACCGCGATTCCCGGCCGCCTTCGCCGGACGTGCGCAAGGACGACCACCTGGTGAAGGTAGGCCTTTCCCTCGAGTTGTAATCGGCGCGCGGAAGGGTTTCAGTTGGCGCATAGCAGAGCGCGGGCTCGGGCGGCCCGGGTCTGGCAGGGCGCGGCTCGCCGCGCCCTGAACATACGGCCAGGCGAGCTGCGGCTGGTCGCAGTGCTGGGCTGCTATGTGTTCCTCACGACCGCGGCCGTCGTGGTGCTCTCCTCCCTCAAGAATGGCCTGTTCCTCTCGGTCTACAACACTCCCGAGTTCATTCCCTACGTGATTATCGCGTCGGCCCTGGTCAGTGCCACCTTCGCCGTCGGCTTCGCCGGCCTGGTGGGTGTGCTCTCGCGGCCTCGGCTGGGCGAGGTCATGGCGCTGGTGTGGGCCGGCTCGCTGGTGGTGGGCCGGGTCTGGTTCGCGTTCGCGCCCGGCATCGCCTTCGTCCTCTACCTCTGGGTCTCGGTGGTCGGGGTGCTGGCCGTCACCCAGGCGTGGGGAACGATCGGCGACCTGCTCACCGGGCGGCAGGCCAAGCGGCTGCTGGCGCTGGTTGCGAGCGGCGGCAGCATGGCTGGCATGCTGGCAGGCTTCGGGCTCACGCCCGCCACGAGGCTGCTGGGCACCCCCAACCTGCTGCTGCTGGCTGCCGCCCTGCTCCTCGCCCCTGTGCCGCTCATGAGGCTGGCCCCCGAGGCCGGGAGCGTAGCGGCGGGCGTGGGGCGTCGGCGTTCCGGGCACACGTTTGCCGAGAGTGTGCACCGCGGCTTCCGCGCCCTGGGCGAGGAGCGCCTGCTCGGTCTGGTGGCGCTGGCCGTATTTCTGACCATGGTGATTTCGACCGTGGTGGACTACCAGTTCAAGGCCACGCTGCAGGTAGCCTTTACGCGGGACCAGATCACCTCGATCTACGGCACGGTTGCGGGCGCGGTAGGGCTGGGCAGCTTCCTCCTGCAGACCACGGCCTCCCGGCTGCTGGTGCAGCATTTCGGCGTGAGCGCGGGCTCGCTGACGCAGGCCGGCGCCATTGGCGGGGTGGCCGCCTCCCTCTTCCTGTTCGGCGGCTTCAAGCTGCTGATGGTGCTGCGCTTCCTGGACGACGCGATACGCTTCAGCCTGCAGCGGACGGTCGAGCAGGTATCGCTCACGCCCTATCCGCCGGCGGTCAAGGGGCCGGCGTACGCTACCATTTCGGGTGTTATCCGGCCGGTCTCACAGGCGGCGGCTGGCGGGCTGTTGATCCTGTTCGCACCACGGCTGGGCGTGAACAACCTGTCGCTTCTCACCATGGCGGCGGCAGGCGGCATGGTAGCACTCTTCGTACGCTACCAGGCGGCCTATCTGGCCGCGCTCGAGCAGGCGCTGCTGCGGCGCACCCTCAACCTCGCGGCGGGCGTGGCGGGCGGCCTGCCCATGCTGGATCGGAACGCCTACCGCATCCTGGACCGCGCCCTGGCGGATGCGGACGCCGGAGTCGTCGTGTTCGCGATTTCACTGCTGCGCGGCGCGCCCGTGGCCGAGGCGCGCCCGCGGCTCCTGCCCCTGCTCGAGCACCCGGTGCCCGAGGTGCGGGCGGAGGCGGCCACAGCGCTGGCCGACGTGGAGGAGGACGCCGGTCCCAACCGGGAACTGCGCCCGCTGATCGCGAGACTGGCGGTCGAGACTTCACCAGTTGCGCTGCAGGCGCTGCTGGCGGCACTGGCCGGGGCGGAGGACGCGCCCCTGCCCGCACTGGCCCCTCGCTTTCTCGGCCACCCCGATGCTGGTGTGCGCCGCGAGGCGCTGATCGCCCTGGCCCGGCATGATGCCCGGACAGGCAGCTCGCTGGCGCGGGAGAAGATGCGCGAGCTGCTCGCCTCCGGGGACACGGCCGACCGCAACGCCGCGCTGGGCGCGGTGGCGGCGCTGCGCGAGGCTTCTGCCTTGCCGGCCGTGGTTGCGGCGGTAGTCAACCCGGCCACCCGCACGGCCGCGCTGGATGCGCTGGCCGCGCTGGGGCCCGCGGCCCTGCCGGCCTTTGACGAGCTGCTCGGCCGGCCCGACCTCGAGCTGCCCGCGCGCCGAGCGCTGCTCACCGCGCTGTCTTCACTGGATGATCGCGGCGCGCGCGACCGGCTGCTCGCCTGGCTGCGCGAACCGGAGCTGATGGGCGCAGCACTCACCTGTCTGGTGCGGCTGCGCCGCGCCGGCCGGCTGCCGCCGCTGGAGACCGGCCTGCTCCGGCCGCTGCTCGAGGCCGAGGTCCGGCAAGGGCTGCGGCACGAGCTGCTGGCGGCAGCGCTTCGCGATGGCGGCGCGCCGCTGGGCCGGGCCCGGGCTCGGCAGACCAAGCCGGACCCGGAGCGGGCCAGCTTTGTCGCCGGCGAGTTGGCGGGACTCCACCGCCGGGCCGCCCACCGTGTCATCGCGCTGCTATCACTCGGCTACGATCCCGCGCGGCTGGAAGCCGTGTATACCCACCTGTTTGCCGAGGACGCGGCGCAGCGCAGCAATGCGCTCGAGCTGCTGGAAGGGCTGCTGCCGCCGCCCGAGGCCGCACTGGTCCTGCTGCTCGTGGACGCGGCCCCGGTACAGGATCGCGTGGCCGCTGCCGGCAGGCTGGCGCCCGATACGCGGCGCGTGCTGGCCCGCCCGCTGGAAGCACTGGCGGCGGAACGCGAGCCATGGGTCCGCGCTTGCGCTGCCTTTCTGATGGATAGCGACGGCGCGGCTGGAGGCGAGGCGCGCCGCAGGCGTGAGGCTCACCCGTTGACGGAGGAGGAGCGCGGCATGATCCCGGTGATCGAGAAAGTTATGGTGCTCAAGGGTTCATCGCTGTTCCGGACGCTGCCGGGCGACGAGCTGCTGGGCGTGGCCCGCGTGGCCGAGGACCTGCACCTGCCTGCCGGTGAGGTGCTGTTCCGGGAAGGCGACCCGGGCGACGCATTCTACGTAGTGCTGACCGGCAGCGTGCGCATCGACCGCGGCGGCCGCCGTATCGCGCTGCTGGGCGCGCGCGAGGGGCTGGGCGAAATGGCGCTGCTGGACCGCGAGCCGCGCTCCGCGACTGCGACCGCAGCCGAGCCCACGACCCTGCTGCGCATCGACCGGGACAGCTTCGATGCGCTGGTCGACCGGAACCCCGCCATTGCGCGCGGCATCTACCGCGTCCTCTCGCAGCGCCTGCGTGCCACACTGGGGCAGGTGGGTGAGGCGCCCGCGGAGGCCCGTGGGACGCGCCCCTAGGCCGTGTCCAGGCCGCAGGTCGAGGACTGCAGCGGCTCGGTCGGGATGACGCAACTTTGCAAAACCTTCCTGTCGCAGCACTACCTGTCTGTCTTGTAAACGACGCCCCCTTTCATCACGAAAAACACGCGCTCCAGCTCGCTGATGTCCTGCAGCGGGTCGCCGCGCACGGCGATCAGGTCGGCGTACCGGCCGGGCTCGACGGACCCCAGATTCTCCTGCTGCTCGAGCAGCCGTGCGTTCACGGAGGTGGCCGCGCGAATCGCGTCCATCGGGCTCATGCCGTAGCGGACCATGTGCGAGAACTCGCGCGCCATGGGCTCGGTCCAGGCGTATCCGCCCGCGTCCGTGCCGTAGCAGATCATGACACCTTTACGCACCGCCTTGCCGAAGGCGGCTGCCTGCGCCTCGACCATGCGCGGCCAGTTGCCGCCCCGGCCGGGCGCTACATACACGCCCACGTGGATCGTGGGGCACCAGTAGACCCTCTGGCGTACCATGCGGTCCATGAGGTCCTCGGTAATGCCGTGGCCGTGCTCGATGGTGTGGACGCCCGCGCGCAACGCAGCATCGATGCCGTCCCAGCCGACGGCGTGGGCGGCGACCTTGCGACCCAGGCGCTGCGCCTCGGCCACGATCATCCTCAGCTCTTCGTCCGTGAAGTTGACCCAGGAGCGCAGCCGGCCGTCGGGCGCGAAGAAGTAGCGACGGTCCGCGTAGAACTTGATCCAGTCCGCGCCGTACTTCACCTGCTCGCGCACGGCCTTCCGGATCTCCTCCGGCCCGACCACGATCTGCACGCCCGTCGGCATCCTCAGCTCCCAGGAGTAGCCGAGCAGCGGGTACATGCCTGTACCGGAGAGCGCGCGCG
>JACQVE010000303.1 GCA_016209965.1 Gemmatimonadota bacterium
ACGTCGGGTCGGCTGACGCCCTGCCGCTCGGCAGCGCATCAGGCGGTCCGCCGCCGCGTTGCGATGAGCCTGCGGCGAAGAAAATGGAGAAGCGCGCGGTCACCCGCCAGCCGAGGCATTTGATACGAGCTGCGCACGCTCGCCGATCAAGTGCCGAACGAGCGCCACCGTCCGGCCGTGCTCAGGGTCGCGGCGGTCGATCAGCGCATACCACCCCGACGTGTCGACGAAGACACTACGAGCCATAGATGAGCCGATCGATCTCCTCGTTCCCGAGTGGCCCGCCCGCCCCGTCCACCGCGAAATCGTCGACGCGCAGAAGGGGATCATCTTCCGGGACGTCGGACGGTTCGGGCGGGACGGGCTCGAGGCGCGCAACCGGCTCTCCACGATACGTGATCAGGAACCGCTCCCCGCGCCGGACCGCCTCGAGCGCGCGCCGTGCGTTCCGCCGAAACTCCAACATGGATATAGATTTCATCGAGGAAAGTTAACCTTCACGTTTAAGTTCGCCAACGCCCCCCCGGTCGTGGGGTGCGCCGCTGTCGGACCGATTGGCATCGGAGCGAAACTATCGGGCAATCCAGCCCAGCCTACGGTTTGCGCGCGCGCACGAACGCGGCACAAAAGCGGCCGCGCCGGCCCACGAGTCGCAGCGCCAGCCGTGCCAGCACGCGGGCGCCGGCGTTCTCGAGCAGCGCCTCGTCGTACACCCGCGTGATCTCGACATCAATGTTCGTGAAGCCCGCCCCGGCCAGCTTGGCGCGGTACTCCTCCTCCCGCAGCGTGCCCGCCAGGCAGCCGCTCCACAGCTCGGCCGAGCGCCGCACCCAGCGCGGCAGCCGCCCCTGCACGACCACGTCCGAGACGGCAAACCGGCCACCGGGCCGCAAAACGCGGAACGCCTCCGCCAGCACGCGGTCCTTGTCCGGCGAGAGATTGATCACGCAGTTCGACATGATCACGTCCACACTGGCCTCGGGCAGAGGAATCTCCTCCATGTGCCCCTGCAGGAACTCGGCATTCGCCACCCCCGCCTGCCGCTTGTTCTCCCGCGCCAGCGCCAGCATCTCATCTGTCATGTCCAGGCCGTAAGCCTTGCCCGTGGGGGCGACGCGGCGCGCGGAAAGCAACACGTCCAGCCCGCCGCCCGAGCCCAGGTCCAGAACCACGTCGCCCGCGTGCAGCGCCGCCAGCGCCGTCGGGTTGCCGCAGCCCAGCGACGCCCGCAGCGCCGCCTCGGGGAGACCCGCCAGGTCCCCGCTCGCATACAGGTCCCGGCTGATCGCATCCTTGCCCGCCTCCGTGTCGCAGCACGACGCCGCCTCACCCGTTTTCACACTCCGCGCCGCCGCGGCGTACCGCCGCCGCACAGCTTCCAGCATCCCGGTCTCGGCGGGGAGTTGCCTGGGACCGCCTCGTCCTCCCAGAGGGTTTGCCATACCCGCTCTCCTCCTGGCCGTCTACGCGTCCGCCTGCCCATGGATGCTCGAACCGATATATCGGCTCCGCCGCCCGCCGTCAAGGGGCGGGCTTGCCGGCCTTGCCGGCGGCGAGTGGCGGGTTCAAGTTTCGGCAGCTTTTAGGCGGTTCGTTTTGCAGGCGTGGGAGGCTTCATGATCGTGCGGCGGTACGGCAACACGGTGCAGAGTGTGCAGCCCAACTTCGACTCTCGCGCCATGACGGAGATCGGGTTCCTGCGCACGGGCGCGCTATCGCTGACGGCGGACGCGTTCCTGGAAGAGTACGAGCGGGTGGGCGAGCAGCAGCTCACGGCTGCGGCGGAAGGGAGCGTAAAGGACGAGACGGAGCAGCAATTGCTGTCGTCGCTCCGCGCCCAGCTCACGCAACTCGAGGAAGAGCTGGGCCAGAGGCATCTGCTGGTGGTCGAAAGCGAGCCCGGTCGCGATTATCCGAAGACGCGGGACCGCACCACCACGCTGGTGGTGGGCGGCGAGAACCGCCTGCACTTCCAGTGGACAGTGGACCCGCCCCTCAAGCTGGGGGTCTGGCGGCGCAAGGGCACGGCGTGACGAGGCCAGCCTCGACGCTCAGGGACGACAACCTTCGCCCAGGCGATTCTCGAGACGAAGTTGCAGTCGCTCACTGTCTCCCGGTCCACACGTTGAGCATTAGCGCCCTCAAGCCGTCCCGGATCACAGCCTGCCCTTGGCACCCCCTCAGACAGCCCCGCCGCGGCAGCCACTCAGCCCAGGTCAAACCGAAGCAAGGCGTTGAAGGGCCGAACAGCCACGCCTAACTTCTGCGCTGAGCCATGAGCCTGACCGTACCATACCCGTATCGGATGGTCCTCGCGGGCAAAAACTTGCTCGTGGCGAGGGTCGAGGCGCTGGAGCCTGCGCGCCGCGCGCTGGCCGGGGCGGGGTCGCTGTTTCAGTTTGCGGCGGCTCACTCTGCGGCGGAGCGGCTGGAGGGGCGGGGACCGGCGTTGGTCGTGCCGATGGGCGCGGTGCTGGGGGTGGTGCGGCACTACCGGCGTGGCGGTGCGGCCGCGCGCTGGTTGGGTGACCGCTACCTGCGCGTGGGCGTGCCCCGTCCGCTGCGTGAGCTGCTGGCCAGCCGGGCGGTGGCGGAGCGCGGCATTCCCACGCCGGCTGTGCTGGCGGCGGCCGTCTACCCTGCTGGCGTGTTCTACCGCGGCGACGTGGTAACGTCTTACATCCCGGACTCGACGGATCTCGCCCGAGCGCTGTTTGGGGACGGCATCCCGGCGGGGGACCGAGTGCAGGTGTGCATCGCGGCGGGCGAGCTGCTGCGCCGGCTCCGGGAGGCGGGCGTCTTACACGCCGACCTCAACCTGAAGAACATCCTGCTCGAGTGGTCCGGCCGGCCGCCGCGGGTGTATCTGCTGGACCTGGATCGGTGCCGGGTGGTCGAGCGGCTGGGGGAGGGGTTGCACGGAGCGATGCTGGAGCGCTTCTGGCGCTCGGTGCGGAAGTGGGAGCGGCATACGGGCCGGGTGCTGACGGTGGCGGAGCGGGAGGCGCTGCAGGCGGAATGAGCATCGGCGGCAGGTGGGGAGAATCGGGGCCGCCGGGTCAGGCGGCGCGCAACCGCGGGCACGGGCACGCGTAGGCGTACGCGTACGGACGTATCAGAAAAATGCACGATCAAGCACCATTGAACCCGCAAGAGATCCTGATCGTCATGCTCAGCGCGTTGGGCGATGCGGTGCACGTGCTGCCCGTGGCCAACGCGCTCAAGCGGGCGCATCCGGGTTGTCGCATCACCTGGCTGATCCAGCCCGTGCCCTTCCGGCTGGTCGAGACCCACCCGGCCATCGATTGCTTCATCGTCTTCCACCGCCAACGCGGTCTTGCCGGATTGCGCTCGTTCCGGGAGGCGGCGCGGGTGCTGCGTCGCCGGCGGTTCGACCTGGTGCTGGCGCTTCAGGTGTATGCCAAGGCGGGGATCCTGACCGCGCTGGCGCGCGCGCCGGTCAAGCTGGGGTTCGACCGGGCGCGGGCGCGCGACCTGAATTGGCTGTTCACCACCCAGCGCATCCCGGTGCGGCCGGCCCAGCACGTACAGGATCAGTACTTCGAGTTCCTCGAGTTCCTGGCTGTGGACCCGCAGCCCGTCGAGTGGGGGCTCAAGCTCACGGCGGAGGAGCGGGCGCGGCAGCGCGAGTTCTTCGAGCGGCTGGGCGGCCGGGCGTGCGCCGTGGTAGTAGGCGCCAGCAAGCCGGAGAAGAACTGGGCGCCCGAGCGCTGCGCGCGGCTGCTCGAAGCGCTGGAATCCGACTACGGCTTCCGCTGCCTGCTGCTGGGCGGGCCGGCACCGGCGGAGCGCGCGGCCGCGCAGCAGATCCTCCAGGCGACGGGGGCCCAGCCCGTGGACGCGCTGGGCGACGACGTGCGCCGGCTGGTCTACCTCCTGGCGGGGAGCGAGCTGGTGATCAGCCCGGACACGGGGCCGCTGCACATCGCCCGGGCGCTCGATGTGCCGGTGCTGGGTCTGTACGGTTATACCAACCCCAAGCGGACCGGGCCGTACCGGAAATACCAGGACCTGGTGGTCGACGGTTATGCGCGCTACCCGGGCGAGGATTATCCGTGCAGCATGGAGTGGCGGCGGGGGGGGATGGGAAGGATCACCGTGGAAATGGTGCTGGAGAGGGTGGAGCGGGCACTCGGGAGGTACCTGCGAGTACACACGCCGGCGCGGGGACGCACGCCGGATTCCTGAGCCCGTCGGAGTGGGGTTCAGGTCACGTCACAAGAGCTGAGCTGTCCCAGAATTTCACCACCCCTCCTCGCGTTCTTCCAAAAGAGCCTGCAAGCTGCGACCTTCAGGATCCGCAGGCCGTGGCCACTCCCAGAAATCCGGCGGCAAGGGCCGGGAGCGCTGCGTGGCTGGGTGCGTGCGACTGAAGAGCCGGTTGGGTAGTTCGACGTCGCGCGGGGACAATGCCCCACTGAATTGACGGGCTCTTCCGGCCCTGTTTAGGTTAGCGTGCCGGCGGCTGGCGGATCACTCGGGGGGTGGCGGCGGTACTTGTTCTGGACGGGGGCTCGGAATGGGCTCCGGCTGCGGTCTTTTCTTTCGATTGGTTTTCGAGCGATGGCAACAGTGGCCAAGCGGATCCTGTGGGTAGACGACGAGGTCGAGCTGCTCGAGCCTCACCTGTTGTTTCTGCGGCAGCGCGGCTATCAGGTGGACACCACGAGCAACGGCGATGACGCGCTGGCGCTGGTGCGGCGGCAGGCGTATGACCTGTTGCTGCTGGACGAGCAGATGCCGGGGCAGCGGGGGCTCGAGGTGCTGGAGCAGCTCCGGCGCGAGGAGCCGCATGCGCGCGTGGTGATGGTGACCAAGTCGGAGGAAGACCGGACGCTGCAGGAGGCGATCGGCCGGCGGGTGGACGACTACCTGGTGAAGCCGGCGAGCCCGCGGCAGGTGCTCTCGGTGGTGGCGCGGCTGCTGGAGGGTCCGCAGCTTCAGCAGCAGCGTGCGGCTCAGGACTTTGCCGCGCGGTTCCTCGAGCTTTCGCGGCTGCGTGACGAGGCTCGCGGCTGGCGGGAGTACTTCGCGCTGTACGACGAGCTGGTGGACTGGGACCTGCGGCTCACGGAGGCGGGGGAGCCGGGACTGCGGGACTCGGTCACGGCGCTGCTCACGGACCTGCGGCGCTCGTTCGGGCTGCATGTGGCGCGCGAGTACGCGCGCTGGGTGGGTGACGGCGCCTCCCGTGATGGCGGTTGGCGGGGCGGCGCGGTGGCGGCCGGGGCGGACCGGCCGCCCCTCTCGACCGACGTCGTCTCCCGATTCCTGGTGCCTTTGCTCCGCTCCGGGCCAGTGCTGTTCATGATCATCGACTGCCTGCGGCTGGACCAGTGGCGCGTGCTGCGGCAGTTGCTGGCGCCGTACTTCGAGCTGAACGAGGAGCTGTACGCGAGCATTCTGCCGACGGCCACGCCGTATGCGCGGAACGCGTTGTTCAGCGGGCTCTTTCCGGACATGATCGCGCGGGCCCGCCCCGAGTGGTGGGGTACGGACGAGGGCAGCCTGAACGCGTTCGAGGACCACCTGTTCCGGGAGCAGCTCAGGAAGCTTACGGGGCGGGATGTGCCGGTGTTTTACGAGAAGGTGTTCAGCGATGCCGAGGCGGACGAGCTCGTGGGCCGGGTGCGCGGTGCGCTGAAAGGCGAGGGCGTGATCGCCCTGGTGTTCAACTTCGTGGACCTGCTGACGCACGGCCGCAGCGAGTCGGCGATCCTCATGGAAGTGGCGCGCGATGTCCAGGCCCTGCGCTCGCTGACGCGGCAGTGGTTCGAGCGGTCCGCGGCGTTCCGGGTGCTGCGTGAGGCCGCGGCGCAGGGGGTGCCGGGCGTGCTGACCACGGACCACGGCTCGATCCCGTGCACCCGTCCGCTGACGGTGTACGCGCGCCGGGATGCCACGGCCAACCTGCGCTACAAGTTCGGCGCGGACCTGCGGGCGGAGGACCCGTCGGGCGTGTTCGCAGTGAATGACGAGCGCTGCTTGCGCTTCCCGCCCGGCCGCATGGCCATCAACTACCTGCTGGCGCTCGAGGATCACTTCTTCGTCTATCCCACGAAGCTGCGGGAGTACCAGGCGCGCTATCGCGGCTCGTTCCTGCACGGCGGGGTGAGTCCCGAGGAGATGATCCTGCCTGTCACCCAGCTCCGCCCGCGCACGGGCGTGCGGTAGGCGTGGTTCGCCAAGCCTTGCCGGGCTGCCCATAGCTCTCCATGCGCCTCTACGGCCGAGTCCTCGGTTATCTGAAGCCGTACGGCGGCCTGGTGCTGCTGGCCGTCCTGGCCACCGTGGCCTTTGCGGTACTGGACGCGTTCAGCATGCTGCTGCTGATCCCCTTCCTGAACACGCTGTTCCGCGATGCGCCACTCGAGGTGGGGAGCGGCGACCGGGCAATCGAGTGGCTGCTGGCCCACACCGTGGGCCGGTTCGTCACGCCGGGTGCGGCGCCGCAGGAGCTGCTGGCCACGGTCATCGCCTTCATCCTGGCCGTATTCTTCCTGAAGAACGTGTTCGACTTCCTGCAGGTCTACCTGGTGACGCGGCTCGAGCAGGGGGTGACGCGGGACGTACGCAACCGGGTTTACGGCCATCTGCTGGAGCTGGACCTGCGCTTCTTCAATCGAACGCGCACGGGCCAGATCGTTTCCCGGCTCAGCGGAGACGTGGACCAGCTCCGCACCGTGGCCACGCGCAACCTGGCCAGGCTGGCCACCTCGGTGTTCCAGATCCTGGCGTCCCTGACGGCGCTGATCGCGATCTCGCTCGAGCTGACGGTGGTGGCGCTGCTGGTGCTGCCGGCAATGTTCGGCATCTGGGGGCGGTTCCTGCGGCGGCTGAGGCGCGGCGACCGCCGGGCACTGCACCTGGCGGGCGAGATCGCGTCACACATCCAGGAGACGGTAAGCGGGGTGCGCGTGGTCAAGGCCGCGGCCGCGGAGGCGTTCGAGCAGGCCCGTTTCCAGGGGCTCACCGGCGGCTACTTCCGGGCCGTGGTGCGGAACGAGCGGCTGCGCGCACTGGCCAGCCCGCTCACGGAGATGCTGGGCGCCGTGGGCACGGTGGTGCTGCTCTGGTACGGCAGCCGGCTGGTGCTGGTCGAGGGCTCGCTGGATGGCTCGACCTTCCTCGCCTTTCTGGCCGTGAGCATGAAGCTCTACTCGCCGGTCAAGTGGCTGTCTCGCTTCCCCTCGATGATGCAGCCGGCGCTGGCGGCGGCGGAGCGGGTGTTCGAGTTCCTGGACGCGCCGGTCGAGATCAGGGACCGGCCGGGTGCGCGGGAGTTCCGGGGCGTACGCGAGGCGATCCGATTCGAGAACGTGAGCTTCTCCTACGAAGCGGGCGAGCCGGTGCTGGATCGAGTGTCGCTCGAGGTGGGGGCGGGCGAGGTGATCGCACTGGTGGGGCCGAGTGGAGCGGGTAAGACCACGCTGGTCGATCTGCTGGCGCGTTTCTACGACCCGACGGGCGGGCGGATCACTGTGGACGGCGTTCCACTCCAGGAATTCTCAGTGGCTTCGCTCCGCTCGCGGCTGGGGATCGTGACTCAGGATACGGTGCTCTTCCACGACACCGTGCGGGCCAACATTGCTTACGGCCTCGAGGGTGTGACGCAGCACAGGTTGGAGCGGGCGGCACAGGCGGCCAATGCCCACGATTTCATCCTGCAGCTTCCGGAGGCGTACGACACCGTGCTGGGCGAGCGGGGCACGCGCCTCTCGGGCGGGCAGCGGCAGCGTATCGCCATTGCCCGGGCGGTGCTGCGCGACCCGCCGGTACTGATTTTCGACGAGGCGACGTCGTCACTCGACACGGAATCGGAGCGGCTGGTGCAGCAGGCCATAACCCAGCTCCTGGCCGGGCGTACCGTGTTTGTCATCGCGCACCGCCTGGCGACGGTGCGTCGGGCGGATCAGATCCTGGTGCTGCGCAACGGCCGGATCATCGAGCGCGGGCGTCACGACGAACTGCTGGATGCGGGCGGCGTATACCGTCGCCTGTTCGAGCTGCAGTTTTCGGGGGCGTGACGGTACCTCCGGTCCATGTACATCGTGGCGCATAACGGCGCGCGCAAGTGGGGCGGCGCGGAGAAGGCAACGGCGCTGCTGCTTGACGGGCTGTCGCGGCGCGGGCATCGGGTGCTCCTCCTGTGCAACAGTGCGGAGGTCGCGGCGCGAGCGGCGGGGCATGGCGTGCCGGTCGAGCGGCTGCGGCTGGGGGGTCAGGCTGTGCTGACGGACGCGTTGCGCTTCGCGGCCTTACTGCGGCGGCACCGGCCGGAGGCCGTGGTGCTGGGCACGTTCCGCAAGCTGTGGCTGGGAGCGCTGGGCGCACGGCTGGGCGGGGTGCCCCGCGTGGTCGCGCGGGTGGGACTCGAGACGGATACGGCGCGCAGCCCGCTGTACCGCGTGGCCTTGCGGCGCTGGACGGACGTCATCGTCCTGAGCGCCGAGGCCATGCGCGATTGCTTCCTCGCCCGTGCGCCGGGGCTGGACGCTGCCCGCGTGGTCACCATCCGCACGGGCGTGGCTAGGCCGGAGCGGCGTGCGGCGCCGGGTGCCGTGCGGCGCTGGCTCGGGGTCGCGGCCGGGGCGCGGGTGATCGGAACCGTAGCGCGGCTGGCCGGTCAGAAGCGGCTGGACCGGCTGCTCGAGGCACTGGCGCGGCTGCCGGCGGACGTGCACTGCCTTGTGGC